>JAFGCN010000015.1 GCA_016932615.1 Candidatus Aenigmatarchaeota archaeon | reverse complement strand
TCCTGAAATCCGGTTCGCCCCTGGAAAGTTCCGGAGTTGATTAAAGTCACCCCCCGGTAATTTTCAAGCCCTACAGTGTGAAGGTGGCCTGAGTGGAAAACGTCCGGGACCTTATCAATAACAAGTGAATCTCTCTGCTCAGGGATGACCAGTGAGCCGCCATAAGCAGGCGAGAGGTGGCGGCGCTTCAATACTTCAAGCATCGGCAGGTGGGGCTTGTCGTAGCCGTCATGCCTTATGCACGGAAGCTCGGCGATGACAGAATCGTAAGAGTAGCCGTGGTACATCAGGATGCGAAACGCCTTGTCAAGCACTGCCGTCGAGGGATTGGTTGCAAAAATCACATTTGGCAGTTTTGAAAGCGCTGTGAAGTCAAGCGTCTGCTGCGGCTCGTGATTTCCAACGATGTCGTGATTGCCAGGGCCCACGATAAGCTTTATGTGCTTTGGGATTTTTTCAAGGTGCTCTGCAAGGGCGGCATACTGCTTTTCCCCCTCCTTTATAAGGAGCTCCTGCTCCTGGGCAAGATAGATGCCTATGCCATCACAAAGGTCCCCCGCGACAAAAATGTACTTTACTGCCTCGGCTGACGGGGAATTCAGCCATTTTATGAAGTTCAAAAAAGGCGCTTCAAGAAAATCCTTGCTTCCAAAGTGAATGTCCGAAATGAAAACCGCCTTCAGGGGAACATCAAGCTTTCGCGTGAGGTTCGTAATCGGCACATCAGGGCGGACTATATCCTTTATCAAAAAGAGGCCGTTCCTGCAGGAGCCGGTCATGCCAATGACCTCATCCATAAGAATGTTGTTCGACTCCTCGAAAACCGCCTCGTTGACATTTTTTGAGGCAATGCAGGCAATTGTCCCTGTCGGGTCTTCGAGGGAGATCAGCTTGTTTCCGTTGTTGGTCGTCCTGATGTCCGAAACCATCCCGATTACGTTTATGTTGTCGGAATTAAGCTTAAGCAGGTTTCCAATTGAAACCGGGCTGAGCCGCTTAGCCAAAAGGCCCTGGAGGAGGGCAAACCTTGAATTGAAGTAGTTCGTAAAGTCAGCCGCCTTTCTTTCCCTTGGGTTTACCCTGTTGTTCTCAATGCTAAAATCAACTGAATACTCCTCCGCAATCTTCTTCTTCCTGTCCCTCTGGACTTCAACCTGGCTTGGGGCAGGGCTTTTGGGGGCGGAAATGCCCTTCGGCTTTTTTACAAGCCCCATCACCGTTTCAGGACCTATTACATCCGACCCACATTTCAGCAAATCCTCAACAGAAACGCCATGCTGCCTTATAAGCTCAAGAGCAGGGGGAGTGACCATTTTGCCTTCCTGGAAAAGCTTCTGGACAAGTTCTCTCATAAGTTTAGGGGATATGAAAGTTAATAGGCGTCACCCACCACCTCTGCCCGGCAGAATCCCCGCCTTTACGCAAACGCCACAATCATCAGCAAATCCCTAAGCCCTTGAGCAAACCCGAGCACGATTACGACCAGCTTCAGGAAATTTGCGAGGTTTTTGTCCTCTATTCCCGTATCGACCGCCCAGAGCATCAAAAGAGCCACGGCTGCCTTTACCAGAAAGAAGCTTGCAACCGTCCCGGTAAGCGAAAAAATCAGGTTTGGCAGGACGTGCTGCTCTCCAAACCCGTAAAAGGTAAGGGCAACGTAAGTTGCTGAAGCGTCAAAAAGCTGGGACATCAAAACAAACTTGTTCCAGAGTGGCGCTTTCCACAAGGGGGCAAATATAAGGGCAAAAAACAGCAGGCCAATCCCCAGTACCGGCAGGGCGGCGCCCAGATTCTGGAAAGACAGGCGGGTGAAAAGGATACCGGAAATTACAAACCCAAAGGAGAAGAAAAAGCTCTGGTAAGGGAGTTTTGTCTTCCTTGCGACAAGAATGGAAATCACCAGAAGAAGAAAAGTGACGGAAAAGACATAAATATAAAGGAAGGGCGAGACCAGAAGCCAGGTCTTGAAGTATCCGATGTCTCTAAGCGACCTGAGTATCGAGCCAAGGGCAATATAGGGGAAAAGCGCCATCGCAAAGGGGGAATCAACCTCTATTCCAAGCGCCCTTATCGCCCTAAATACTACATAGCCAAGGGCAAGAAGGAGAACTGCATAGACAAATGTGTTCACGGGATTGTAGCCGGTTCCGGTCAGGATCGGCCCGATAAAATACTCCTCAATCGCCTCTGCCAGCATTATTTTATATATGGTGATAATTTTATGGTCGTGTTTAAAGCGAAAAAAGCCGCAGCACTTGCGGCCATACTTTTGATTGCCCTGACATTTCTTTCCGGCTGCACCGACAGCTCTTTTGGAGGCAGCAGCTGCTCTGTGATAGGAAACTGCAAGACCGACAAAAAAGACGTGGAAGTGCCCGACATCATCCAGATTACAAGCGCGGAGGTTTCGCCCGCGCCCAATGGGAGAGTCAGCCCAAACTCAGAAGTCAACATCCGGGTTGTCCTGAAAAACGTAAACAAGGACCCTGATGGAAGCGTAACAGTCTCATCCTTTGCGGTTTCGAATGCGCACCTTCTTACCTGCGTCGACTGCACTGCCAAGTTCAATGGAAAGGAAACGTTCGAGATGGTTCCGGGGCAGGAAAGGGCATACATATTCAAGCTTAAAACCCCAGAAATAGACGCCATGGCCGCAACAGTCACGCCTGAAATAGCGGTAAAGTATGATTACCGGTCAACTCGGCTCGTCACCCTTACTTATGTCAAGAAGGAGACTTACCTGGACTACCTTAACTCCGGAAAAAAGCTCACAGTTACGATATCGGACCTTGCTTCCCAGGGGCCTGTCGAGCTTAATTTTGATATGACCTATATAAGCGACCAGCCGCTGATTTATGAGGAAGGCGGAAGCGGCGAAGAAGACAGCAAAAGCTCGAGGGCTGTGTGGCTGTCCGTAATAAACAAGGGAAGCGGAGAAATAAGCGAAATAGCTCCTGACAACTTAAGAGTGGGATTTGAGGACAATAAAGGCAAAATTGTGGACTGCTCGGAAACATTCCGGGACGGAGATATTAAGGACTGGGGCTCATGGGCATTAAACAAGCAGCCAATAAGGGTCCTAAGCCAGAACCCTCAGAGGTATTATTTCTATTTTGAGCCGACAGACCTGGACCTTGAAGACAAGGAGTTTGAGATTGTTCGCCTGTTTGCAACCGCCGACTACACCTACCGGGTTAAAAAGCAGGTTGAAATGACCGTTTCAAAGCTCTCACCAATCTAACTAAAGGGTAATAATATCTAAAGTTTAGCATAAATATATTATATGGCAGAAAGAAAGTTCTATGACCTAAATATAGCTTCAGGAATAGATAGAGTCCAGGCAATAAAAAGGGCGGAAGAGCTTGAGCTTGGTGGGATTTGCCTTACCCACTGCTACAAGGGCGAAAGCGAGCTTGAGGAGTACCTGAAAAAAATCGAGGAGCTGAGAAGCAATGCCAAACTAGAGATAATCTCCGGCGTCATGCTTAACGGAGAAGGAATGGAAGCGATCGCAAAGAAGCTAAGAAGGAAAGTCGACCTCATACTTGCATATGGGGGGAACTATCACATAAACCGGCTTGCCTGCTCATCGGATTATATTGATCTCTTGTGCCACCCGGAGCGGGGGAGGCGGGACTGCGGGCTTGACCATGTCTGCTGCCGGGAAGCGCACGACCACAATACGGTTATCGAAGTCAACTTTGGGCAGATTCTGAATTCATCCGGAGGTAAGAGAGTGAGGGAAATATACCTGCTCAAGGAAATTGTCCGGCTTTGCCTGAAGTCAAAGTGCCCTTTTGTCGTGAACTCCGGCGCAAAAACCGTGCAGGGAATGCGGGGCGGAAGGGAGCTTTCCGCGCTCTCATGCGTCCTTGGCGCCCAGATTTACCCCTCAATTGTTTCAAACTCAGACCTCCCGGAGCAGCTTGTGAAGATGAACCGGGAAAAGACCGTACAGCCCCTTAGCGGCGTTTATGTTGATTATGAAGGACAGGCCTAAGACGCTTCCGTCGTCATACCGGGAAAAGAGGAGATACCTCACGTTCAAAATCATAAGTGATGAGGAAATAAGGCCCGAGGACCTTGCCAAAGCGCTTTGGAGGGCGGTCGCAGGAAATATGGGCGTGTTCGGGCTTGCAAAGACAAACTTTCATTTCTTCAGGGACCTCTACGAGCAAAGCGAGAAGAAGTTCGTTGTCAGGTGTATGCCTAAAGACGTCGAAGCCGTGCGACTGAGCATGGCCCTTATTACCGAGATTAACGAAAAGCCGGCCAGCATTGTGTCTGTTGGAGTATCGGGCACAATGAGGTCAAGCAAAAAAAAGCACCTTAAGCAAACCCTTCTTTCAACTTACAAAATATAGCCGGACAGTATCCAGTAAAAGCTGAATGTAAGCTCCTGGAAGGTTTCACCAAAGGGGTTTACACACTTAGAATCCTTGCAGTCACAGTACCTGAATTTTGAAAGGTAGCAGTTTCCGTTCCACTTAAAAGCGTCCCCGTAAAACAAGCCACGCTCTCCATTCAGTATGCCACAATAGGCATCCTCCGAGCAGAAGCCATCCATTGGTGGAGGAGCCATTGGAATCATATAGGAATTGTCGTCATTCCAGCAGCAGCAGGTATCTAACCCTCGGCTCTCAAGGCACCATCCGTCCGCCTGGCCCAAATAGCCGCCCATATGGATATTGAATGGCGCGCAGTAGTCCCCGCAGTACCAGTGCTGGTAGTCTTTGCATACCTCCTGGCAGGTCTCAGCCATCGCAGGGCTTGAAAAAGCCATGAAGGCAAATAGTGCCAGAACAGCAAAAATCCCCGTTTCAAAAGAGCTGAATTTATAACGCCCCATAAAATATGCTTTAGTATATATTATATATTTTCGCAAATCGGTCTTTTTGAAGGTTAAAATCTGCATTCGAATCGGTTTAAAACTTATTTTCCAAAGTTAATAATGCCTCAGTAGCTCAGTCTGGTAGACCCTTTTGTGCTGTAAACGCACAAAAGCCTCTACGGAAAGTACGCTTCCGCACGAACGGTCGGACAAAGAGTGCGTGATTGGTAATCACGAGGTCCCGGGTTCAAACCCCGGCTGGGGCTTCATCCTTTAATCCAACCTTAGTTATGGCCAATGAATTTTTTGACATAGTTGACGAAAATGACCTTCCCACAGGCATCCAAAAGCCAAGAAGCGTTGCCCACCGGGACGGGCTTTGGCATAGAGTAATCCACGTCTGGATATATAATTCCAGAGGAGAGGTTCTTTTGCAGCTTCGCCAAAAAGACAAGGACACGTACCCTAATGTCTGGGACCTGTCTGTAGGCGGGCATGTTACGGCAGGAAGCTCAATAATTGATGCTGCAAAAAGGGAAGTTTTTGAGGAAGTGGGTTTGAATCTAAAAGAAAGCGACCTCGAATTTTACGGAAAAAAGAAAAGCGAGAAAACGCCAGACGGAAACATTGATAGCGAGTACCACTACGTCTACCTCCTGAAGTACGACGGACTCTTTGAAAACCTGAAGTTCCAGGAAGAGGAGATCCAGAAGATACAGTTCATAACACTCGAAGATCTGGAAAAAAACCTCAAAGAACACCCCGAAAAATACCTTCCTAGAGGCGATTACTGGACGGAGATGATCGGAGCTATAAGAGGCAAGATGCATGAAATGGGAGCACCCCGGTAACCTCCTTAAACTATATTTAGAATCTACGTGTATTATGCCTGCAACACTGCGGGCAGATATCTGATGGAACAGAACTTTGCCGAAATGTTTGGAAAGCCCTATGTCGCTTACTTCAGTATGGAGATTGGAATCGACCCCAAAATCCCTACCTACTCCGGCGGGCTTGGGGTTCTGGCAGGCGACATGCTCAGAAGCTGCGCTGACCTTAATGTACCCGTGATGGGCATCACTCTCCTTTACAAAAAAGGGTACTTTAAGCAGAAAATTATCGACGGCAGCCAGGTTGAGGAGGAGTTCCACTGGAACCCTGCCGAGTTCATGGAGCAGCTTCCTGTGAGGATAAAGATTAAGATAGACGGGCGGGAGGTTGCAGTTGAAGCGTGGTTTTACAAGATAGAGGGTGAAATCGGGGAAGTGCCCATAATATTTCTTAGCACAGACCTTCCCGAAAACTCGGAATACGACAGGGCAATAACAGACAAGCTTTACGCTAATGATGATTACTATCGGCTATGCCAGGAAATCGTGCTTGGCATCGGCGGGGCAAGGATGATTGCAGCTCTTGGCCTGACTCCAGGAAAGTACCACATGAACGAGGGCCACTCTTCTCTTCTAACGCTGGAATTGTGCCGGAAAAGCACTGCCAGGGACGTAATGAAAGATGTCCGGAAAAGGTGCGTGTTTACGACCCACACCCCGGTCCCGGCAGGCCACGACCAGTTCCCGAGAGACGTGGCAGAAAAAGCTCTTGGCGAAATGATTTCTGACAAGTTCCGGGAAGAGGTTTTTTACGAAGGCAAGCTCAATATGACTTACCTTGGGCTCAAGTTCAGCAAGTACGTAAACGGCGTTGCAAAAAAGCACGGCGAGGTAAGCCGCCACATGTTCCCGGGCTACTCAATCGACTCCATTACAAATGGTGTCCACCCCGGATTTTGGGCAAGTGAGCCATTCAGGCGGCTCTACAACAAGTACATTCCGGGCTGGCAGAGAGACCCCTTCCTCTTGAGGTACGCTCTCAGCATCCCAAGGGAGGAGTTCTGGAAAGCCCACAAGGAGGCCAAAAAGACGCTTATCAATTACATCAACAGCAAGTACGGCCTTGACTTCGACCCCAGCGTTTTCACCCTCGGCTTTGCCAGAAGGGCTACCGCCTACAAGAGAGGAGACCTGCTGTTTTCGGACATAAATCGGCTAAAGGATATTGCAAGCCGCCAGGAAATCCAGATTGTCTATGGAGGAAAAGCGCATCCCCGGGACACTGAAGGAAAATGCATAATCAAGAGAATTACCGACCAGATGAAAGAAGTCCATGGCGCAATAAAGTGCGTGTATCTCGAGGACTACGACATCGAAATCGCAAAAATGCTCGTTGCAGGGGTCGACGTGTGGCTTAACACCCCCCAAAAGCCAAGGGAAGCAAGCGGAACATCCGGCATGAAAGCGGCGCATAACGGCGTGCCCCAGTTCTCTGTCCTTGACGGATGGTGGATTGAGGGTCACATCGAAAACGTCACCGGCTGGAGCATAGGGCCGCACCCAAACCAAGGCCAGGAGACAAATTCCACCTGCGACCTGGAAGACCTGTACGTAAAGCTTGAGTATATCATACTGCCCATGTACTACAACGGGCTGGAGCAGTGGATAAACATCATGCGGCACACAATCGCCATAAACGCCTCCTTTTTCAATACACACCGGATGGCGCAGCAGTACGTGCTGAACGCTTATTTCAGGTAAGCTATTTCCTTAAAAAAGATTGTACTCCAAAACATATTACCTAAACTATTTCCTACTCCTAAAAAAGTAAAACCTTTTATTTTTTTGTACGGACTTAGTATATGACAGGAATGACTCAGCCAATATTTATATTGTCAGAAGACGCGTTAAGGCAGACAGGAAAAGATGCACAGAGAAACAACATAACAGCGGCAGTCGCAGTGTCAGAGATAGTCAGGACCACGCTTGGCCCAAGGGGAATGGACAAGATGCTTGTTGACTCGGTTGGAGACATCACGATAACAAACGACGGAGTGACAATACTCAAGGAAATGGAAGTCCAGCATCCAGCAGCAAAGATGATGATAGAGGTCGCAAAGACACAGGAACAGGAGGTAGGCGACGGAACCACTACAGCCGTAGTGCTTGCCGGCCAGCTTCTGAAGAAAGCGGAAGGGCTCATGGACCAGGGAATCCACCCGGTCACAATCATCAACGGATACCGGCTCTCCAAAAAGAGGGCACTTGAGCTTCTAAAGGAGCTTGGCGAAAGGGTGGAAGCCAAAGACAAGGAAAAGCTCATAAAAGTCGCCCTCACAGCGATGACAGGGAAGGGAAGCGAAGGGTCAAAAGACGAACTCGCCAAAATTGCAATAGACGCAATCGGGTATGTTTCGAGGCAGGAAGGTGACAAGCTTGTCATCAGGCCTGAAGACATACAGATTGAGAAAAAGCAGGGCGGCTCAGCTGCAGACACGGAGCTTGTAAAGGGGCTTGTAATCGACAAGGAAATCGTACACCCATCGATGCCAAAGAAAATCGAGCAGGCAAAGATACTGCTCCTAAACATCGCCCTGGAAGTAAAGTCAACCGAAAACGAGCTTAAAATCTCAGTGACAGACCCAGAGAAGCTTCGGGCATTCGCAGACCAGGAACATAAAATCCTCAAGGGAATGGCAGAGCAGATAAAGGAAAGCGGGGCAAAGGTTGTCTTCCTTCAGAAGGGAGTCGATGACCTTGTCCAGTACTACCTTGCCAAAAGCGGAATAATTGCCGTCAGAAGAGTAAAGGAAAGCGATATGGACAAACTGTCAAAGGCGACAGGCGCCAAAATCCTTTCGACGCTCGAAGAAGTGTCCGCAGATGACCTTGGTTTTGCAGGGCTTGTGGAAGAGAAGAAAATCGGAGAAGACAAGATGGTGTTTGTCAGAAAATGCAAGGACCCTCGGGCCGTTTCAATCCTCGTAAGAGGCGGAAGCGAGCACGTGGTTGACGAAGTAAAGCGGGCTATGGACGACGCGGTTCTTGGAATCGCATCAACGCTTGAAGTTGGCTCATACGTCTACGGAGGCGGGGCCATAGAAATAGAGCTTGCAAGAAAGCTTCGCGACTACGCAGAAGGCATAGGCGGAAAAGAGCAGGTCTCGATAAACTCCTTTGCCGATGCACTCGAGATAATCCCAAGAACCCTGGCCGAAAGCGCAGGGCGCGATGCAGTGGAACTCCTTGTAAACGCAAAAAGCAAGCACGAAGCCGGCGGCTCTAAATACGGGATAAACGTCCAGGACGGAAAAGTAGACGATATGGAAAAGCTCGGAGTGGTCGAACCAACAAAAATCAAGCTTCAGGCGATTTCCTCGGCAACAGACGTCGCAGAAATGATCCTGAGAGTCGACGACATAATCACCGCAGGCAAGTCGAGAGCGCCACCCATGCCTCCTGGAGGAATGGGCGGTATGGGAGGAATGGA
>JAFGCN010000014.1 GCA_016932615.1 Candidatus Aenigmatarchaeota archaeon | reverse complement strand
TATCCTAGAGCTAATTACATTGTGGACGAGTTAAATATTAAAAAGCCGCCAGCAGGAGAAGGTAGTTATGGTAGTGGCTTGAGTACGGCTAGTTCAGGTTATGGTGGTGCTGGGCAGAAAGCAATGCCTTCTTTAGACCGCAGTCGGCTGCCTTCCGGGTATTCTGGAAGCACAATTCTTTCAAGGACAGATGCCAACTATGGGCATTCACTAAATGGATCCAAATTAAAATTAGGTTCTCAGTATGGTTCAGGTAATATTGGCATTTACCGGCCGGGTGAACCTCTTCCTGCAGGCATGGTTGGAGAAGGCGGGAAAATCCATGCACTGTCTCCTGAGAAGGGTCAGATTATGGGTCAATTAACGAATCTTTCTGAGAGGGGGGGAATTACTGGTCCTGGAGCAAAGAAGAGGATGGAGACTGGCGCAACAGCAGCGGCTACTGTTGGCTTTGGTGCGGCAGCTGGACTTACTGGTTCCGGATTGATTCTTATGGGTCCACTGATGGGAGAAGGTCTGATAGGTTATGGTCAATGTATCAAAGACTCCTTGACTTTAACTCCATATAGTCCACGCGAGATCATTCCCATGGAAACTTATTTGGAGCTGGGTAATTTGGCAGAAAAAATCGCTCCAATAGGCGCCGCAGTTGGGGCGGCTCTTACACTTCCAGGTGCCGTAAGAACTGTCCGTGAGGGACTTCCGCAGGCGAGGCAATTGGATAGGGATACCCATTTCAATCGTCTGGAAGCCGCTGAAGGGAAACTGGAAAATCTTATTGCTGGATTGAAAGGGCTTCCACAAGACCAGAAATACGACCCTTTGAGGCGAGAGGCGGCAAACCACTTGGCGATATTTGCCAAAGGCGACTCGAACCAGTTCCCGCAGATAAAGGAAGATGGCAAGGGTGGCTACAAGCTGACTCACGAGAAAGTGAGGTTGTAGGTACTTCTGCTATTTAATCCCTATTTTTAATCAAGCGTATATTATGGAGGTAACCAGCCACGTTTCCTATATCATTATTCTTCTGATTGCGCTTGTGGTGGTCATTACACTTACGATGGGTGGAGTTGCGACGCTTTGGGAGCCCTTGAAAAAAAGCTCGCAGATGGAGACTGATTGCCTTAACTGGGCCACGCAATACAAATGCTCTGAGACGAAGATTCCGGCATCTGTCGAGGCGAGCATTCTTGAGGGCGACAGCACGCGCACAACACCCCCTACAAGGGAAGAAGCGCTTTACCGCTGCTGGTCTTTGGAGGTAAGCCAGGATGAATTCATTATGGGTCCCGTGCATAGCGCTCTTAGGGCATCTTGTAGTTATGAAGGCGGAAGCACTTAGGGTCGGGCAGTCTGGATTATGAGAGGCGATGAGACGGTCATAGCCCTTCTGATATCCCTTACAATTGTGCTGATTCTCGTGGCTTCTGCGGCCGCAATATCTGGAAAGAGCTTTGGCGACGGGGGAGTTTATGACAAGTATTCCAAGCCCCTATTCTATGGAGAATCAGTGACAAAGGTGGGGGCAAAAAAATACCTGGACAAGAATAATGCTCTCCTAAAGGAAGTGACTGCAATATTTTCCCCGAATGGAAATCCCCTGGGCCCGATGTGCTCAAGGTGGTACAATGACTGCGGGGGAACTTCTTCACCCTGGAACAACAAGCCCTGCTACGAAGAGTCAGATTTTGACGAGGGCGTAAGCTACCTTTGCAGGGACTCGAGAAGCTCTGACGTGCGGTCCCAGATTGCTTCTGCCTGGTCCAGCAAGGCAGACTTCAAGTCCTTAAATGAGGATGAGCAGTATAACCTTATGAGAAACGCCTGCGAGTTGGACCTTCTTGACAGGATTTACAGTTCATCTGATTGGTGTTCGGGACAATGAAACGAAAGGGGGACATGACGGAGCAGGTTTCCCTTCTGGTGGGGCTTTTGCTTGTCCTTCTGCTTGTGAGCGCCTGGCAGAGAATTGGCACGGCAAGGGCTGAAGAGAATTTTGGCGACCTGAAGATACATACGATAACGCAGGTAAAGGGTATCGTGGGCCTTATGCAGGAAGCTCCGGTGGTTTCGGAAAGCTGCATCCCGATAAGCGGCTGCAGCAAGCTCGCAATACACAAGAATACTGTGGAAATCTGGGGCGCGGAAAATGAGTATTTCAAGGAGCCGGCATTCCTGTCAACCGATCTTTCGACAAGCTTCCTGCCGCTTTACGAGCATAACGAGAAGGGCGAGCTTGTAGAGGTCGGGCAAGAGGGATTTGTAACCACCTGTGGGGGTCCAGGCGTTGTCGTCTCGATATGCTTCAAAAAGCAAAATGTAGACACCAGCTCAGGGACAATCACAGTGCTTGCCATAGACAGGCAGACGGGAATTTCAATATGAGGGGCGGGCCGAATCCTGGCGTGCGCAAATTGGCAGGAAGTGGGAAGCCAGCCACAATTGCGAAATCAAGGGGATTTAGTCTAAGGGGGCAGATTTCACTAACCCCCGGTATGATTGGCTGGATAATTTTCATGGCAATTTTTGTCCTGTTTGCGATGTTTTATTTTGGGTTTATAGTCCAGTTCAACACAATCCCCCGCGAGCCGGTCGAAAAATACACTGCCTGCGACATTGCCTTCATGATATCTCTCTGGGACAAGGCGACAGTCAAGCCGAATATTTTTGATGAGGATTTTCTCAGGAGCTGGAACTCGGAAAATAGTGACGGGCTCAGCAAGTCAGACACTTCAGACATCATTTTTGAGAAACTTTCACGCGACTTTTTCATACCCGACTCAGATATCTATCTTGAGATGACCTCCGAAGGGGAAGATCCGTACCGGCTGTATCTTCCAAAGGAGAGCGCCTCGGTTTTCACTACCTGTGCAAGGCCCACTTACACATCAACAGACCCTTCCACTATTGTTGTGGATGAAAATGGAGAAGAGGAAACTTCCGGCGGGGGTCAGCTTCCAAGGACTTCCCGCTACCTGAGGTCATTTTTCGGGACTGGGGATTACTACGAAGAAGGAGGCGACGGGGGGGAATACGCAAAAGACATGACAAGCTATAATGCAATACTTGCCCAGTGCCAGCTTCCTACATTTGTCAAGGGTGCTGATGTGCGCCCTGCAGAGCTAAAGGTTTCCACTACAACGAACCTTGCAACCCGCCTTCGGGATGGAATCTATCGAGTTGGGGTGCTTGGCCAAGCCGAGGCATATTACCCGCTTGGCTCGTATCCTGAAGGGTGCATAGTAAACGAGGGGGCAACTGAGGTAAGCGAAAGCGTATATTCTAAGACCGTTGAAGCATATAAGCGTTTTTTGGTGAGCTTCTTTGACTTTTTTGGGGTTGGAAGAAGGGTTTGGTGGGAAAGCAAAAAAGTTTATGCCTCCTGCGGCTTCAACTGGGGTTTTGAAAGAACCGAAGTCGATGACCCTGCATATGGCACCGGCAATATGATGGGGCTGAACGTGCTCTCCGTATACAGGAAGAATAATGGGGAAGAATGCCCGCTTGTTACGAGAATTCCCGACTACATTTACACCGAGGGTCAGCTTTCAGAGAAGCTTTGCAGCCCCAAAACCGCATCTGTCAGGACATGGCTTCCCGGGTACTCTAAAGACCTTCTTGGGCGTTATCAATATTACCTCAAAGTCGAGAGCGCCCGCAAGTCCTGGACAGCAACAAATGAGATGGAATTTTGCAAGCTTCGGTGCAATGAGGGCGGGCCGTGGTGGTTTTTGAAGAAAAACGTTCAGGACTGCGAGATTTCCTGTGAGTACCTCACAAAGCCCAGCGGAGAATATACCTGCGACAATATTTATTCGCACTGGGCCTGCAAACTGCCCGGGCCAGGGGGCTTCATGGTGGACGTAAATACTGCTTCCGAATGCCTTGAAAAAGACAAGCTTCCAAGAAAGGATGCCTGTGAGTTTGCCAAGAGCATGATAGACCTGTACCGAAACCTGCCGGAGGACGCGATAGATGTCCGCTATATCGTTGTCGAGTCCAGCAAGCTTGTTGACCGGGGATTTTCAGACCTGTCCGAGTCAGACTACTATGCTTCAGCTTCCGCGTGCGCCGGGTGGAATGCTGTTGGGGAATGCGACAATTCTAGGCAGTGCACTGGCCTTAGCTGCGTTGCCCACAAGTGCTCTACCTGCTCAAAAGACGCCTGGGGATTTTGCTCACCCTGGTACCTTGAGGACGTGCCAGTCGATAGCGGGCTTTTCTTGTGCCAGAATGCTTATGACGCCATTTACCCGTCAAACAAAAGAATGAGCGAATGCCTGCCGAACATAAGGGTAAACGTGTCCAGAGTCCTCTATGATTCTTCGGGGGATGTGAGCTATGATGAGATATTTCCCAGGGAACTGAAGATACCTGGTGAATGGCGGCTGGATCTTGGGACTGATATTGCAGTTATTGGTAATACTGAGCTTAGCACTTTTGAAAGAAACCAACTCCTGAAGCGGATGGATGACCCTGCAGAGCGCGCAGTTCTTGAAACCCCAGAGATTAGCTGCTCTGCTGCCGGAAACGAAAACCTCGTCCTGAACTGGACAATCAATGCTTCAGGCCTGTGCTGCCCGGAGTTTGAGGAAAAGGAAATCGAAATCCCGTCAAGCACGCTTCTTGGCTCCCCCACCATAAAGAAGGTTGAAGTCTGCACGACTCCCCCCGAGTACTGCCAGAACATGAAATTCTGGCCAAACCTTGACTCCGGGAATGTGGTTGAGATGGTTCCGGGCCAGCATTTTTACGAGGATAACGGTGTCCTGGAAAGAGTCATTACCGGGGATGACTATGTCTTTGAGGTAACCCAGCAGGTCTGCAGGGAAGGAAACCCTTACAACAATGCCCCCTCCGTGTTCATAACTGCTGCTTATGTCGTAAAGGACTCAAGTGACCCAAGCAATGTCGTGGATAAGACGCTTCTTTACTCCATGCGCGGCTCTGAGGTTGCTTTTGTGGAATAAATAGGTATTAAGTGTTACTTAATTGTGGTGATAATATGGCAAGACCATTGTATCCGGCAAGGTTCTTTCAGGATGCAGACCGTATAGAGAGAGTCATTACCCGTTCGGCTTCTGGGGGGATGCCGGACTATGGCACTGCCCAGAAAATTGCTGGAGGCATACTTGAGGGAAAATCTCTTGCTGAGATTGCTGGGGGGCTTTCACCCCGGCTTTCTGAGTCAACGGTATGCAACTATGTTGCCCCGGGAGACAGAAATGAGTATCAAAGACAGTGGAATCAAAGAAATCCCGAAAGGAGAAGAGCGCACCAGAAGGATTACCTCGAAAGGCATAGGGAAGACTATTTGAAGTACCAGAAAGAGTATTTTCGTAAAAGGTCGCCTCATGGCACTTGTGACATTACACGTCTCCTGGAGGATGATGGAGGAGACTTTGGGGATGAACTTCCCGTTCTTTCCTATTCTGAATTGCTTGAGCGCAAAAAGCGGAGGAATGTTCAGGGAAACCTTAGACAAACTATAAAGACCTGGCAGGAGATGGGACTTCTGAGGAGCGTTTACTGTGGAGGTGTTGAGAGGTATGCGGTTGATCTCACACACTTTTTTTGATTGTTTGGATGAAGAGGGAATTATTTGCCTTGATAATTTAACCCTCAGATGATCGAGTAATTGCAATTTTTTAGAGGAAACGCAAAGTTCGAATTAGGGACCTACTTCTTGCCTTTAGCTTTCTCTTCCTTTGACCTGATTTCAGGAAGCTTGACAGGAACCGGAAGCTGAAGGTCGTCTGCAAGCTTTATGGATTCAACTGAGCACTTCTTAATCAGGTGGTTCAGGATAGGGACCGAAACCTTGTCATCCATCTTTTTGTCCTTGTTCCAGCGGTCCATTATCTTTTTGGATTCTTCAGTAAGGTAGCTCAATTCGCCCTTGAGGTCAATTCTTGCGTCAAGCGGCTGGTAAATTGTGGAGTAATCGAATTCCATCAGGATTATGTCTTTTTTGTCCTTTCCTGTCCCCACCTCCATCTTTTTCATGGACTTGATTGCGGGAAGGGAAGTTGAGACCTGTATGTCTCCTTTTGCAGACTTTCCTGATTTTGCTGAAATTTCGGTGAACCTTATTCCAAGAACTCCCATAATTACAAAAGAATATAAATAAATGGGGGCTATCGGAAGGACTTCCAGGGGAAACATCAACCTGGACTTTGCAGTTGGCATTTCCCTGTTCATGCTCGCCTTTTTTTCCTCATTTGCCTACCTGAACCAGGAATACATGGAGCGGCTTAGCAACGAAAGGCAAATGCAAGCAGATTCAGAACTCGAAAATGCCCTTGCCGCAGTTCCAAAGGCGCTTTTCGAAAAGAGGGTCATTCTGGTGGAGGGGTACTCTGAAAATGAGTTGGTGGTTCTTCCCGGCTATGGGGCGGACCTGGTGCTTGATTCCAGCGGAAAGCCGGTCTGCTATGATGAGCGGCTGGAGGGTTTTGTCGCAAACATTTCAGGAAGGGCGGAGTTTTACGCTTATTTAACTTCGGACTATTTTGTGCATGATTTCTGTACGGCGGGGCCTTTTTATAACCGGCTTGAAGAGAAAATCTCCTCACCCATCTACCTTGAGGCGCTGACTTCAGTTCCGCGCTTTGAAGGCAGGGGCGAGACCTGCTCCAGGAGGGTTGTTTCAGTGCTGACTTCCGATGGATTTGAAGAAGCGGTTGCAGAGTTTTGCATATAGCCAGATTGCCATATTTATTCAGGAGTATATATTTTATGCGTTGTCGCAGGGTATGCCATTTGGCATTTTTGGCAAGCTTAATTGCAGGGACTTTGGCATTGCCGGCTATGGCAGAGTCGCATGGACTCTTTTTTCAGGGCTTCAAGCTCGATAGTGAAGTCTACGCGCCCGGAGATTATATTTCTGTCGAGACCACGATTGTCAACGGGGCGGGATATCCTGCCACAGACCTGGTCTTGCAGTTGAAAATCCTCAGGAATTCGGACAGTGCGGTTGTGTTCTCGTCCGCTGAGCCCCTTGAGCTTGCGCCGGGTGAAGTTCGCTTCCTGAACAAAAGCGCCAGAATTCCTTCTGCTTTGTTTGGAGGTGACTATACTGTTGTGGTGGGCGCAATCAGCGCTGCGGGAATCCCCCTTGCTTCCATGTTCCGGGAAATTGAAATCGATGTCGCTTCCGTGAAGGGCAAGGGCATCATATTTAGCGAGGGTGGGCTTTACCTGCGGTATTCTGAAACACAGGAAATTGCGCCCGGGATTACGCAGACCCTGACGCATCGGCTCTATGGAACAGTTGGCGAAACAATCCCAAGGCAGAGCACGCTTTTTGCTGAGTTTGGCTTGCAAAACCCCACACAGTCTTCACTTGAACTTACTGCCCGGCTCAGGATGGTCTCCAGCTATTCGCCGCTTGACACTTCTTCCTCTGTTCTGGATTTAAGCCAGAATCTTGGAAACCTGGCATCCGGAGAGAGTGGGCGGTACTCCATTGCGTTTAAGCCCCCACGCCCCGGGACGTACTCGGTGATTGTTGGAATCTACTCAGGAGAAGACTTCCTGGGGGAAAAAGAGGTGCGCGCGGTAATATCCGGGGAAACCGGCTCGATAATGGAGGTCGAAAACTTCAAGGGCAGATATGAGCCGGGAGAGCAGGGGCTTGTGAGAGTCCACGTCGTGGGCCCTGCCGACAAGTCAAACGTGTCGGGAGCTTACCTCGAGCTGAGCGTTTATTCGGCCGAAAAGGAAGTGGCGAATCTTGTCAAGGAGTCGATGACCCTTACTGCCAAAACGCAGGCCTTTGACTTTTACGTGAAGCCCCCGGAAGGTCTTGAGGAGTATGTGCTCTCTGTTGAGCTTGGCAAAGGAGGAGAAGTCTTCGACTCGGTAAACCAGTCTTATAAGGAGCTTTCTTCAGAATTAATTATGTCCGATGACGGGCGGATACTTTCCAGGCAGGCCGAGGCCTGTTTTGACAATGGTGTTTGCACTCCCGAAGAGGAAATAATGGGAGACTGCCTTGACTGCGCCGCAATAGAGAAGACTATTGAGCGAGTGGAATACGAGACCTATCAGATTTACAAATTGATTGCGGTCATAATGCTTATTGTTGCATTTGTTCTGTTTGTGTATCTCAAGGCAAAAAAATGAGGGGGGGTGTTTTGAGGGGCCTGAGTTTTAGTCGTGCACAAGAGGGTTCTTTCCGGATTTTGGCTGCCTTCACATTTAGTTTGTTGGCGTCAGTTAGTTTTTTTGCAGCGGGAATTATCTTGGCAGACCCTCACTATTACCCACCAGAGACCTGTGAAAACATGTTTCCAAAGACCGACACTTCACAGACATTTATTCAGCAGAGGTACTACTTTGAGGGCTGTGATTTTGGAAAGACGAGTGTTCTTTATTGTGCAAAACCACTTATCGAAAAAAAGTACACCTGCATCCAGAAATGTGTCGAGTGCCATGATGACCCCTGGACCTGCACTAAATGGGAGACTCAGGGATGCGATACAGAGGGGGCATTTCAGGTTACCAGCGAGCCATGCGGAGCGGAATACCTTGGAAATTTCAAATGGAGTGTCCAGAACTGGACTTCTTTAGATGCTTCCAGCTGGATTTGCCCGAACGCAAGAAAACTGGCAGAGCTTTACACCCCCCAGGAGTCAGGCCTGAGTTTTAACGAGCTTAGCATTGGTGGCAAGTCCAGCAACTCGATACTTCGGAGCGGAGAGTCAACAGACCTTACATTTTCCGCTTATGTAGAGGCATGCCTGAACAGGATTCCTCTTTTGCGCCTTACCGTTGAGCTAAAGGACGCTTATGGAGGGGTTCCTGCAAGGGAATACGGGCTTTATGCGAAGCACAGGACACTGGATTACCTTCACGAAAATCGGGGTCTTATTGAGCAGTTTGTTATACCCGACCAGCTTGCCTTCAGGGAAGCATACCAGCTCGAGTCAACGCTTAACGGCTATGTTGGATGGGCTTGGAGAAGGCAGTTTGTGGAGTCCCTGGAAAAAATTACAGACACTAAGAGCGGAAATGCCGCGCAGTGGAAAGACCTTCCCGGTGAAATTCCTGAAAGCGCTGGAAGGGTTGGAGATATTTATTATTCCTCTGACTTTGTGGGTGGCGTTTCCCTTTCCGGGGACCAGGGTGAAGACTGCGCCATGAACCTGTCGGTCAAGCGAAACTGCGTGATAAACGCGCTTTCGATAAACGAAATCAATCGAAAGAAAGTCTGTAGCGCGGATGACCTGAGCGCTTATTATGCCAATTACGGTCTTGACGAGGACCTGGAAGGTCTGATTCGGGCAAAGTGCGGCATAAGCACAAGCGTTGACCTTGAGGGCCTGATAATGGACAGCGTGAAGACTCCGGTCGAGCTTTCGGACAGGCAGACCACCATCGACATAAACACAAACACGCTTTTTTCAATGGATTATGAGAATTTCAGCGCTTATGTAATGAATTCATCCAATACTGAAGAAATATATGAGGTTCTCACCGATAGCGGAGCTTTTTCGGATAGCAATGTGGAGGGAATGATTCGCAGGTACTTTTCTGAAGCTTTTGATGTAAGGGGGTGTGGGGATTACGAGCCCGTATTTACGACAACTGATTTTCGGATCAGGTCTGTCGATAAGCTTCCCAGGAATAAGGCGCGCCTGACGGTTTCTGTTGATATACTTCTGACTGAAGAGTATCTGACCCAGATTTCGCTCGATACTGAGTTTGAGTACAACTGCACACAGTCCTGGACATGGGGAAACATGTCCGAGCTTAACTCCGAGCACCTGGCTGAGTGCATGTACAACTGGGACCGCTGCATGGCGCTTGAGAAATGGATTGGCTCTGGAGTGTATGAGGCAGCTTCTTCAGGGTACGGCCCGATGGAGGCAGTACCTACCCTTGAGAATGACACCGCAAGGATTCTTCTTGACGGAAAGCTCACGAAAGAAACCCAGTCCCGCCCGGTCATGGCTTATCGCTCCTGCGGGATAAACGATGCCTGGGTTGCACCTCAAACAAGAACCGACTACGCTATGCTTTACGCCTGCCCTGTTGAGGCTTATCTTCCAAGAGGCGGCTGGGACCCTGAGTGGCTGAATGTCCTTCCCGACCTTCAGTATATCGGAAAGAAGGAGGTGGCCCCAACTTACCCAAGTGACGCTTCAGAAGGGAGGCAGTACATGGTTTTGAAGTGCGATCGGGCGCCAAGCGCGGATGAAATCGGCTTTGTTGAGAAAGTGCCTCTTGGCTCATTTGCCCATACTGGCTGGACCGCTGAAGGAATAAAGATGCTCTATATCTGCACCGAGAAGGGCTGGGTTCCGTGGAGAGGCGGAGACCCGGAAGATAAAGAGAAGAACAAGACCGACCCTAAATCCAGGAACTTCTCAAACACTTTTGACATGTTCCAGGTATCTCCTCCGATGGCCAGCGCAGGCCTTGGGCAGGGAGATTACACAATCTGGGAGATAAGCGCGCTAAACAAGGAGAATTACTCAATCCCGGTTGATCTTATGATGATGTGTAAGGAATACCCTGCCGCCATCAACTGGGTTGATTTTGCAAACGAGTCCGAGGACTGCGGGAGTGGGTGCAAGGTAACAAGCTTGGAATTGCCTGCCACGAGTGACTGGGACCTGTACCGTGCGGCTTATACGACGGCCATGCTGAACCGGGCTGACAGAATTGGAAGTTATGAATTCGAGTTTGTTGTGAGAGAAAGCGGTACGGGCCGAGAAATTTATCGTGAGACGGCCTGGCTTAACGTGTTTAGTAACGCGGTTGGCTTTGAAAGCATTCTGCCTCTGGTGGGCGTCTTCCTGCTTGCGGTTTTAGTGGTTTTTGCCAAACCCAAGGAAAACAGCAATGGGGGGTAGGGGTTATGGAGCTTAGCAGAACGCCCTTAAAAAGCTTATGCTTTCAGTAGGATTTTTATGGTGAACCAGAATAAGATTGTAAAGCATGGCCTTATAATTCTTCGTGGCAAAAAGTTTCTCATAAATCGCAAAGCTGGGACCAAGCTCTTTCTTTTGCCTGGCGGAAAGCCCGAAACTGGAGAAACGCCTGAAGAGTGCATGAAGCGGGAGATTCAGGAGGAGCATAGGTGCGAAGTTGTGGGCGGCTCGATAAAATACATTGGGCTTTTTGAGGACTGGGCCGCAAACGAGCCGGACACCATAATCTCTATTTGGCTGTACCTGGCCGAAATTAAGGGCGAGCCGGAGCCGTCTTCTGAAATAGAGGAGCAGAGGTGGTTTGGCAGGGAGGACAATCCTGAGATTCTTTCACCGGTGCTTAGAAACCAGATTCTGCCGGAGCTTATACGCAAGGGGATTATCTAGTGGCTAATTAGTAAATAACCCCGTGGCAAGACCCCGGGGAATTCAGGGATTAAATTTGATGTTTAGATAGATTATGTTTTTTGTCCTTGCAAGCCTTTTCGTTGCTTTCCTGAAATCAGTCCGTGACATTCTTTGCAAGACTACTGTGGGAAGGGAAGACGAATATATCGTTACCTGGTCTATGCATTTTTTTGCGCTTCCCCTTCTTGCAGTTCTTGTTTTCTTATCAGGCATACCTTCAGTAGGGTTTGCATTCTGGCCCGCGTTGTTTCTCTGCGTTTTCATAGACCTGGCAGCGTATCTTATTACGATGAGGGCACTAAAGACCTATGACGTTTCCCTTCTGATGCCTTTTACTTCGTTTACGCCACTTTTTCTCCTGTTGACTTCTCACATAATCCTTGGAGAGTTTCCGGGGTACTTTGGGCTTGTAGGGGTGCTGTTTATAGTCGTTGGCTCGTATTTCATGAATATAAGCCAAAATTCAAAAGGACTTTTGGCTCCTCTGAAAGCGGTTCTGAATGATAAAGGGCCAAGAATGATGTTGGTTGTTGCATTTTTGATAAGCGTTACCCCAAATTTTGACAAAATAGGTGTTCTGAACTCTTCCCCCGCCTTTTGGACATTCTCACTTTACCTATCTACCGCCCTGGTTCTCACTCCGTTTGTCATCATCTTGTCAAAGAAAAGCGTGTCTCATATGAGGCAGAATGCCGTAAAGCTGGCGCCACTTGGGCTTGTTCATGGGCTTATGACCTTTATACAAATGACTGTTTTGAGCATTGCTCTTGTAGTATATGTGGTTTCTATAAAGAGGACTAGCAACATCATGACCGTTATTCTTGGCCACCACATGCTTAAGGAAAACTGCCTTCGAGAGCGCCTGATTGGCTCTATTCTGATGGTTCTTGGAGTGATTCTTATAGCGTTATCCTAAAAAGTCCATTCAAAAATCCGCTTGGCACTTATTCTTTCTTCTCCCCTTCACCCTCGGCAGGGGCGTCTTTCTTGGGGATAAAATCGTCGAATTTCTTGTCTCCTTCCTTGAGGACCTTCAGGTTCACCTGGGCAATTCTCTCGGAAATGACCTCGCCGCAGATGCTTTTTCTCCTCCGGATTCCCATTTTCTTTGGGCAGTAGCCAGGGCCTGTTGCGACCAAAACCCTTTTCCTGACAGCTCCCTGCATGCCTTTTCGCATCGCAAAGCCGTCTTTGTCGCTTCCGCCGGTTATCTCAAACTCGTAATTTCCAAGGTCGGCAATCGCGTTTCCGGAAATCTTCTCTCCTATTTTTTTGCCTACAAACAGGTCTTTGTCGACTTCCTTCTGGAATGCCAGCCCCTTCATCGAAATTACCGCTTTCATAACATAATTCTTAAAGTTTTAATAACCTCTGATGTGCGTGGATTAGGAGCGTTCTATTACGATTTCCTGCAGCAGGTGCCTTCCGGGCAGTTCTAAGCGGCCTATTCTTGGCAATTCTTCCCTGCAATATATCACATATCCTCTTCCCCCCGAAAGAGCACGCATATTGTTAAAGTCCTTAACATAGGGAGGTCCCCAGCGAATCTCATCACACTTTTTGCATTCGTATGCTAAAGGGTGTCTAATCGTGCGTTTGCCTCTTTTTTCGGTTATGCCATAGTACCGGTAATCCTTCTCATCTTCAAGAGTCTGGAGCCCAGAAAAGGGTTCATTTTCTGGATATAATCTGACTAATTCTCCATAGCTGACTGCTTGTCCCCGCAAATCTTCAGGAGCTAAGCCCCATCCGGACATAAACAATATACCTTCCGTTACTCTGGGAACTGCCATCATAATTCAATAATAATATATCTCTACTATGCCTTATATAAGCTTAACAGTTCTAGCTTTGCCTTGGCGGTTGGCGCGCCCTTATTTCTTTAAGTCGACTTAGCTTATGGCAATGGGTGATGAAATCCTCGTCGTGAGCAGGGATAAGCTGCTTGGTGGCATGGCTTTTGAGGGTTTTTTGCCGATAGAAAGCCACGATTTCTGCCCCGAAATCCTTGGAAAATTTGAGTACAGGACGCGCACAAAAGAGCTTGAAACTGACGATTCCTGGCAGCAGCCGATTCCTTATGTGTGGGTTGTAAGCTTGGGCAGAAAGGAGGTTTTCCTGTATGTGCGCTCCAGGACGGGCGGCGAAGGGCGGCTTTTTGACAAGTATTCCGGCGGCGTCGGGGGGCACATAGATAAGAGCACCGAGGAACTTTCCGAAAATCCCCTGCTTAGCGCTATGATGAGGGAGCTGAAAGAGGAGGTCAAAATGGAGGCCTACCCAAATCCCAGGATTATCGGCTTTATCAATTTCAATGACCTGGTCGAGGCGGTTCATTTTGGGGTTGTGGCGCTTGCTGATACTGACGGAGAAGTCAGCCCCCTGGAGGATATGGCTGAAGGGAGGTTTTACTCGCTTGAGGAGGCAGAAAAGATCCTGTCAAACCCGGCAAATGATGTGGAGAGGTGGACCCTGGCAAGCTGGCCGAAGGTAAAGGAGATTCTTGAAAAGTGCTAGTTAATCCAAAGGTTCCTTAATTATGGGAAAAGGCATTTACCCTGCTGTCACCTACATTCTTCTCTTCTCTGTCGGGATTGCCTTTTCGGCGATGCTTTACACGTTTACAACCAGCGCCATGGGCGAAAAAGCGGCGGCGCTTGAAGAGGTTCGGGCAGAAAGGATATGCTCTTATATCGAACGGCTCTCCCTGATGGAGTCTGACGCAAGCGTTGAGATTGACGTGGGGGATTTTTTGCTTGAGTCGGGCCCCCTGAGCGTGACAGGAAAAGAGAGGCATTTTTGCCCCGGAAATGTTGCTTCTGAAGGGTTTTGCCGGGGGCGCTGCCTTGTAAATACCTACAGCACTTCCGATGGGGGGACTAAATATATAGTTCTCAGGGGAATGTAGTTATGAAGAGCGCCGAAGTGCGGGCGATATACTGCAAGGTTGCTTTGTTTGCGGCAATTGCGTATTTTTTCAGGATTCTCACTCCCGATGCGGGTTACGTAACCTATACGACACTTCTGGTTATTGCTACGCTCTGGCTTATCTATGAGCTGATGCAGCCGGAAAAGCGCAGAATACTCAAGCCGGCTCTTACGCTGGGGTTTTTCCTGATGGCTCTTGATTTTATCCTGCAGAACCTGGGATTTTACGCGGGGCTTTGGTCAAGCCCCAACAGCGTTTTTACAGTCCTGGCAGTTCCAATCGAGATAATGGCGCTGGCGCTGATTGGCGGCTCTGCCTGGGCGCTTCACCTGCCGGACAGGCCGGACCACGAGTACATTTCAATTGAAATCATGATTTTCAGTGTGTTTGGCGCAATCGGGGAGCACCTGCTGATTCTTAACGGCATGATGGCTTACTCCGGCGCCTGGACGGCGGTTCACGCCTTTTTCGGGTACGTCATCGTCTGGATGGTGCTTTTCCAGGTGTGGTACGCCTGGCTCAGGAAGGAGAGGATTTAGGTTTTGTGGGAGGCGTATGAATGAGTTAATTAGTATTATCGTTATCTAAGGATAGTTATGTCTTCTGAGAACTTGGAAGTAGAGGATGATTCTTGGACATATTGGGATAATCTGCTTATTGAAGAATTTAATAAGGAAACTGACCGGGCAGCAGTAATCCTTGTGGTTGCGCTATTTGATAGCGCTTTGGAGTCACTATTGAGGAACTATCTGGTTCCCAGTCCTTCAGGTAGAGACGAAGTATTTAATGGTTTAAATGCCCCCTTGTCTGCTTTTAGCTCTAAAATAAATTTGTCATTTAGATTGGGGCTCATCAGCCATCAGTTTTGTAGAGATTTGCACATAATAAGAAAAATACGTAATGACTTTGCGCACGATATTCATAATTGTAGCTTCGAAAACAGCCGTGTGAAATCCCGTGTTGGAGAACTCGTGGTTTCTAGTTGCATAATCAAACAGTCTCCAGAAATAAGAAAGGGGTTTCCAGAGGGAAATCGTGGAGATTTTTTAATGCTAGCATCTTGGATGCTCTACTTTATAAATAGAAGCGCCCAAAAACTTTCGCCACTTAGGTCTGCTGAGTTGGAGTTTGGATACTGTCCAGATAGTATTGAAGATATCCCTCCAAAGGTACAAGCTCCTGAGGAATTATAGTCTACTTAAACATCAAGTACTCCCCCCTCTCTTTCTGCTCCTGGTCAAGCTTGCTTCCCTCCTTGTTTACCTTGAAGCGGTTGTTCTCGGGGTCGCGCCTGAAGGTTATTCCAAGCTGCTTTAGGAAGTTATTCATCGCGATTCCTGTCTTTTCGATTCTTGCAAGCCCCAGCTTTCCCGGCTCGCCCTCAAAAAGCAAAACCCTGTTTGAAATCTGGACTGCGAGGTGAAGGTCGTGGTCGATTACGACTGCGCAGGCCTGCCTGTCCTTTATGATTTGCCGCAGAAGGGACACAAGCCGAAGGCGGCTTTCTATGTCAAGGAAGGCGGACGGCTCGTCCAGAAGGTAGATATCTGCTTCTTTTGAAAGGCACAGTGCGATGGCAAGCGTCTGGAGCTCCCCGCCGGAAAGCTCTTTGACCTTCTTTTTGTAGAGCTGCTCAAGGCCTAGCGGGAAGCTTATCTGCTCCTTGAACTGCCGCTCTTTTGGAATAATTTCTTCGACGGTTCCTTCGTAGTCCGCGTACAGGTATTGCGGCTTGTAGGATATTTTTGCTTTTTCAACCTCTCCCTTGTCTGGCGCCATTTTGCCGGCAAGCATTTCCATAAAGGTCGTCTTTCCGATTGCGTTTGGCCCAAGAACGCCAAGGATTTCCCCCCGGTTCAAGTCCCCATGCTCTACCTTTAGGGAGAAGTCTCCCAGGGCTTTTTCTATGTTCGAAAAGCCGAGAAGCCGGTCTTTTCCAAGCTCCTCTGTTGCGGATATGTCGAACTTTATCGGGTCTTTTCTCACCCGTACGTTTTCTGTCGGGAGGTACCCTTCAAGGTAATTGTTAATTCCCCGAAGCGTTGAGTATTTTGATGAAACGACTCCATATCCGCCGGGAGTCCCAAAAAGCACGCATATCTGCTCTGAGAGGTAGTCCAGGATTGCAAGGTCGTGCTCTACGACAAGGACTTCCCTGTCCCTGAGCCGCTCCTTTATGATTTTCGCGATTCTCAGCCGCTCGTAAACGTCAAGGTATGACGTTGGCTCGTCCAGGATATAGAGGTCCGCGTCTTTTGAGAGGCATTTTGCGATGTTGAGCTTCTGGAGCTCTCCACCTGAGTAATGCTCTTTTTCCCTGATTCCAAACAAATCTATCATTTCCCTGTTTAGGTCTTTACTGGTCAGGTTTTCGAGAACCTGCGGCTTTAGCGAGACAGACCTTTTCTTCTGGAAATATTGCTTCATAAGCGTCGGCATGTCTTTGGTGTCTACCTGCTGAAGCCCGGAGATAATTTTCATCGCAGTTGACTTTCCGATTCCGTTCCGGCCGATAATTCCAGTTATCTTTCCTTTTTCAGGCAGGGGGAGGTTGTAGAGCGCGAACTTATTTTCGCCGTACCTGTGGACGAGAAAGCCCGCCTTTTCGGGAGTGTTTACGATTTTTATGGCCCCAAACGGGCAGCGGTTCGAGCAGATGCCGCACCCGACGCACAGGTTTTCGTCTATTTTTGCGGTTTCGCCTATCTCGATGCACTTCTCTTCCAGCTTATTTCTGGGGCAGAGGCGGAAGCACAGATTATCGCATTTTCTGGGCTCGCATTTCTTCTCGTCAACTATTGCAAATCTCATTTTCCAATAATTAACCTACAAAAATGAAAAAGAAACCTCTGCTAGGGGTTGGTCTCACCCGAAAAAGCCCTTAAATTCAGACAAGAGTTAATTATGGAAGGGAACGGCTCTGGCGTTCAAAAGCCCAACCACAAGACTGCAGGAAGCCGGCTGGTGGAAAACGTGCCTGTTGCCAGGATAGGCGACAGGATAGGCGACATTGAATCGATGCTTACGCGAAATGCGGGTTCCCTGAACACAATAGATTACATTTACGTTCTTGACAAGTCCGACGTGCTTGTTGGGGTTATTACTATAAAGGAGATTTTCAGGGCTCCAAAAAAGACAATCCCTGTCGAAAACCTGATGAAGCGTCAGCTTGTAAGTGTTCACCCAACTGCCCCTCAGGAGCGGGTGGTCTACCTTGCGCTCTCGCACGGGATAAAGGCGATACCTGTGGTGGATAAGGAGGGACGGCTTATGGGGGTAGTGCCATATGACACAATCCTGCAGATATTTCATCATGAGGTTCACGAGGATACGCTTATGCTGGGCGGTATTTTTCACAAGGTGGGGTCCGAGTACACAAAGCACGACTCCTCTTCCTTTCACATGGTAAAAAGCCGCCTTCCCTGGCTTATAATTGGCATAATGGGGGGGCTTGTTGCTGCCTCAATTGTCGGGCTCTTCGAGGAGGTGCTTGAAACTTTCATTGTGCTTGCCTCATTTATCCCGGTTCTGGTCTACATCAGCGGTGCTGCAGGAGCCCAGTCATCGGCGCTAATAATACGGGCGCTTGCGATAGACCCGAAAATAAACGTGGCGCGCTATATCTTCAGGGAGGCGGTTATTGGCTTTACGCTGGGGCTTTGCAGCGGGGCTTTTTTGGGCCTTGCAACTTATGTTGTGTGGAAAATTCCCCTTCTTGGGATGATTGTGGGAGCATCTATTTTTGTTGGCATGATGGTTTCTATTTTCATATCCACGACGCTTCCGCTTCTTTTCAGAAAAATTAAAATGGACCCTGCAATTGCAACGGGCCCGTTTGCGACAATGCTTACAGACATCATTACACTATTCATCTATTTTGGAATTGCAATTGCCCTGATTGGCTATTTTGGCCTTCCTCTTGCCTAGCCCGCAAATTGTAACAAAAGGGAATTTATCAGGTCTGCGCTTACATAGTACACCATGAGAAACCCGATAACTGCTGCCAGGAGCACGATTACCAGCCAGGGCGGAACGCTTTCAACTTCCTCTTCTGCCATAATTTAGCTGGATTTCTATAAAGTATCCGCTTAAGCCACTGCCTTAATGAAGAGCCGAAACAAGAAGCGGCAGGATTACTGTTGCATCCCCCTCGATTGTCACTCTTTTTGCCCTTGGCTTGACCTTTCCCCAGCTTATGGCTTCCCGAAGGCGGGCGCCTGAAAGGGAGCCATCGGATTCGATTGCAGTTGTGATATAAACGGCGTAATCGAGGCCGTCCTTGAACTGGTTCCACCATATCGTGTGGTGCTTTGAGATTCCGCCTCCAATCATCAGCGCCCCGGTTTTTTTGTGGGTATAGACAATTGCTGCCAGGTCGTCTTCGTCTTTCATGAGATTTACGACAAGGTCCTTGTGGCCGTCCTGCCAGAACATGTAGAGCTGGAAGCCAAAAGAGCCGTCAGTTATGCCCGGAACGAAAATTGGTATCTGGTTTTTCCACGCCCAGTAGATTATGCTGTCCTCCGCCCCTTTTTCATCCTTTACAGCTTCTCCTACTTTCCAGATGAATTCCTTAGTGCCGAGGTTTTTTTCGCTTTCATAGATTTTTTCGATAATCGGCAGAAGCTTTTTCTCGATGATTATCCCGTAGCTGTCGTCAGGGACAAAAACGTTTCCAAGCCGGCAGATTCCTTTTTCCCTTAGCTTTTCATCATCAGCCACGAAGTCGCCCTGGTAATAATCCTTCCAGATTCTTGCAAAGTCGTGGTCAAGCGTGCCGCAGGTGGTTATTATCGCGTCAATCTTCCTGTCCTTTACAAGGTCCTTTACAACGCCCCTCATCCCTGTTGCAATCGTGCAGGCGGGAAAAGAGAGAAAAGTGAAACACTCCTTGTCGTTAATCATGTCCGAGAAGATTTCTGAGCCGACTTTTATCTTTTTGGCGGTAAAGCCGCCACCCTCAAACATCTGGCCCACAAGGTCAGACGCGGTTATGTTTTTGCCAAGCCGAATATCCTTAATTGGGTCCATAATCTAATCCACGACATTTATAAGCCCTAGATCTGCCAGGTCCTCCCCTTTTTTGTAAAGCTCCCCGGCTTCAGAACCAACACTAAAGTCAACCAAGTCTCTTAACACCACACGTCCGTCTCTGGGACCCATAAGGCGCATAGTTTCTACTTCCAGCACACCTTCGTGCAGGGGTGTAAGGTACAGTCCTGCTGTTTTGTCCAGGTAAAAACTTCTCTGCCTTGAGTGGGGGATTATGAGTGATTCAATCCGGCTAACCTCTTTCAAGTTTATCTTGCGCAAGCTCTCGTCATTTTTATTTTCCTCTCCCTCAATCTCTTTTTCCAGCATGGCGCGCAAAGCATTCCTTTCTTCCGGAAGCACATAGTGCATGTTTAGCGCATAGAAATGCAGAGCCCCCTCACTAAGAAATCCGTAAGGCACGCTTATGAGAAGTTGTTCTCCTGGGTGATTCTTCATAAACCCGAGGTCAAAATCTGCTCTCGTAATGCGGATATCCGGGTCAGGTTTTAAGTAAGGGCGTTCTTTCATATTTTCTAATCTGAGTAGGCAAGGACTAGCTTAGGAGATATCATCCCAACTTCAAGGGCGGATTGCCCGATACTATGGAGCTCTATTCCCCGTGGAGAGAATGGCTGGTCCTGGAAATCGGCAAGCCCGTCTTTAATGAGCTTAAGGACAATTTGTCCATCCTGAGGATCGGCAAGCCAGTATTTTTCCCTTGAAGAGCCATTGATTACCGTTGCGCTCAGGCCGTCTTTTCCAAGCAGGAATGCTCGTTTATACCTTGAGTTTATGCCTCTTGGCAAGAATTCGGAAGTGTCTCTTGGAAAACCAACATAACACTTGGAGGGGTCTTCGGATTCTTCGATTAACCCTTCACTTGCCGACCAGGTGATGATATTTTCCATAAATGGGTGATAGTCCGAACCATCTATGTAGGTCAGAACCAGAGGGGAGTTTCCGTTTGGAAGCCGGGCGCGGAAGAGTACTGCCTCCCGATAGGGCCCGCCCATAAAAATAGTGTCTACCTGTTCAGAGAGTGTTAAGGTCATTACTGGATTATACTAAATGGCTTTAATTGGAAGGTCCGAAGCGTTTTTTGTTTATGCCGGATTGGTTGCCGCCGCTTGTTGCATCAAAAAGGGCATATTTTGGCAAAATCCTGGAAACCAAATTTAATATCTTTCAGTATATATTTTATGCTCTTTGAACTGCATTCCCATTCCTGGTACTCCAGGGATAAGTTTGGCGACCACGGGTTTTCCTCCCCGATAGAGATGGCTAAAGTCGCGAAGAGGCAGGGGCTTAATGGGATTGCGATTACCGACCACAACAGTTTTAAGGCATGGCATTCTCTTAAGCACTTCAAGGCGGAAAATTTTCTTGCGCTTCCTGGCGAAGAAATATCCACCCGGCAAGGCCACCTGCTTGCCCTTGGCATTTCAGAGGAAATAAAGCCGGCGCAGCACTTTCTTGAAACTATAGACAAGATTCACGCGCAGGGCGGAATTGCTGTAGCTCCCCACCCATTTGACCTTGGTGAATTAGGGCTTGCTGAGCGCGCCCAGCACGCGGATGCAGTTGAAGTTTTCAATGCGATGAACGTGGACCACTTCTCGAATGTCCGGGCGGGAATTTTTGCAAAGTACCACAACATGGGCCGAACTGCCGGAAGCGATGCCCACACAAGCGCAATGGTTGGAAAAGCAATAACAAAAATCAACTCTGGCCTTGATATTGATTCTGTCCTGAAGGCGATAAAGTCCGGAAAAACAAAGACTTTCGAAAGCTACCAATCGGTTATGGACATGACTGACTGGTACCTTGACCGGCTGAGGGCTAACCCCAAGATATCCGCCAAGCACCTTACTGAAAACCATCACCCATTTAAGCAAAGCATGCTAAATATGCTTATGAAGCACCGGGGCAGGGAGGGGGCTGTTTCCAAAGCGATAGTGTTCACCCTTCCAAGGTTTTCTGCCATGTATTCAGCGACCAAGTCTCTACTGGTCAACGGCCCAGAATGTTTGATGTAGCTCTCCTGGTGGTGGTGGGGTTTTTTGTCCTGTTTGTGTACCTCTTCTACAGGGCGATGAAGCTTTTTGTCAAGTTCATTGCCGTTGTCGGCATTTCGGCGCTTTTCCCGGTAATTCTGGTCAAGGTTTTCGGCGTGGGCTGGAACCTGACAACTGAGCTGATGCTCTCCTTTGTGATGATTGGCGTCATGGGCTTTTTTATCTACTATGGGCTTGCAATACTTGAGGTCCTGACAAAGTCATTTACGGATTCGGCAAAGATTGCATTTGGAGTCAACAAGAAAAGGAGGAGGCAAAGCAGGTACGACGACGATTTGGAGTGATTTTGGCAAGTCAAACCAGTATTCCTGAAAGGTGTCCTTTCAGATTAGGTCCGGAATTTTTCTTCATTGCTTCGGAGACGACGCTCCAATACTTTCCTTCGATTTCTATGGGCTTTATCAATTCAAATTGGGTTTTTATGTCACCCAAACCGCGCAATTGCTCTCTCCGGGTCAGGTCTTCTCCGGAATACTTTATAGGCCAATAGCCAGATTCTGCATAAGTTAGCTCCCCCTTGTTAAGATAGATATCTATTTCTCTAGGCACTCCCATCCCCAGATTAGAATCCTTTCCTCTCCTGCAGCGTCCAGGCAATATAGTAAGTTCAGTGTCGTAAGGGTAGGAGGTTTTGTCATCTAACCCCAATACCTTGTCCATTGGCACAATCTCTGCTCTTAATAGATATATTCCGGGTATTTCTCTTAGGGTAATTGAGGGGGGGTCTCTATTCACATCGTGCCTGTGGCTTTTGTTTCCAGGCCCAGTCCCCCACTGTTTTCGTCGATATACCATAATAATCCTCTCTTGGAAGCTTTTTAAACCCACCACTACTCAAAAGTTAACCGCCGGTCAAAACCAAGTCTACTCAGGTAACCGTTCGGGGGTACCACTTATCGGGCGGGAGACCTTCTCGCTCGTAGTCGAAATGTGCCCAGAGGTCTGGTATTGGGGGGTCATAATGGTCCACAGTATCGAGACCATTGGCTATGCAGAGGTCTAGCAGCCATCCTTGCTTTTCCGAAAGTCTGTCATGGGAGGTCTCCCCGCTGCCCGACCCGTTTAAGTGGCCTTTTATATGGTCCATGTTCCGGTGGACCTGGCCAATTAGCCCCAGGTTCTGGAGCGGCTCGAGCAGTCTGAGGGAGGTTTCAAGAGCGGGGGGAGTTCTATAATCTCCAGAGTGGCCATAGTTGGTCAGGAGAGACTCCATTGCAGGTTCTCCATACAAGCCGCTGTTGAGTGAAATGAGGCCTCCAAAAAATACGGGGACTGGTCCGCTTTCATTAAGGACCTTTGGTATGAGTACCTTAGAAAAACAATCCATCACCTCCTGGCGGGTGGCATTTTTGGGAACAAGTAGCAAAAGGGGATTCTCGTAAATCTGGCTCATAACGGCTTCACAAAATAACTTCCTGGCAATGTATTTATCTTTGAATGCTCCTATTCAGTATGGGTTTAGGGGCAGCTATGGCAAACATCCAACCCCCTTAACTGCTCAAAAACGTCTCAATTCGGTGAATCTCCGTTGGTTCCTTTTTCTTGGACTCCCTTCGTAGCTCATATGTGTAGGCAGTGGCGGCCTGGGCAAGGCGCTCATCATGAGTGACTATGAAAATCTGGTCGATAAGGTCGGTCATTTTGGTCCGGAGAATCTCGGTCAGGTTTTCTATTGTTTCGGCGTCAAGGTTGTGCGTCGGCTCGTCCAGAATAAGGAGCTTTAGGTTTGGCGCAAGGATAATTGAAAGCGCGACCCGCATCACAAAGGAGGCAATTGCCCTCTCACCTCCGGAGGAAATGCCTTCGACATTCACCCAGTTGCTTTTCAGGTCGCAAAGCTGCAAGGTGTAGTCATTGTCCTCTATCTTGAAGCGGATGGCTGAATAATCCTCGTAAGGGTAGAGCTCTGACCAGACCTCGTTCATGACTTCGTTAAGCGTGAGGACGAACTCTTCCCGGAGCTTTCCCTGCACTTCGGAAAGGACTTCCGAGAACTTGTCGAGGGTCTCAGTCGAGTACTTTAGCTGCTCTATCTCCGAGCGGTTTCTGAGCAAAAAGTCTATGCTTTCGAGAAGCCGCACAAGCGCCTTGGATTTTTCCCTCTGGATTTCCTGGCTGTACTGGAGGTCCTTTTCGACTCCAAAGCGCGCCCTTCTTTTTTCCTCAAGCTCCACTTTCAGCTTTTCAAAGACTTCCTCATTGAACTCTATTCCGGAAAGCTGACCTTCGACCTTCTGCAGGGCTTCCCTGTACTTGCATAAATTCACCAGCTTTGCGGTTTTTCTTTCGAGAAGCTCTTTAAGCTGCCTCTTTTCCTCGAAGGTTTTCCTTATGGCATCCAGGTCTATTTTCGCCGCCTCAAGCTTGTTTAGCTGTTTTTGAAGGGTATCGATTTTTTCTGCGACGTTTCCAATGTCATTGACTATGGCCCTCTTTTCCTCGGCTTTTCGGGTGTTTTCCTTTTCTGCCTGGGCTTCTTTTTGGGCGGCGATTATCTCCTTTACCAAGTTCGACAGGCGCTCCTGGGTTTTCATGAGGGCATCTCTTTTTTCCTTGAGGAGAATGATGCGCTTTTCGTCGCTTAGGGGGGTGTCACAGGTCGGGCATTTTTGCCCCGCAGAATTCAAGCTTCTGATGGACGTTGAAAGCTCTTTTTCCAGGTGCTCTTCACGAACGTGCCCAATTTCCAGCTCTTTTAGCTTGGCCTCAAGCAGTTCGTATTCTCTGGAGTCAAACCCTTTCAGGAACTCTTCGGCGGCACTTTTTTTTTCAAGCTGGCTTCTTTTTTCCCTGAGCTCGGACTCGATTCCAGCGACTTCCTTTTTTCTCGCCTCTTCCTTTTGGCTCTTTTCATTGAACTCCTGGCGGGCATTTTCGAACCTCTCTCTTTCTTTTTCCAGGTCGCCTTCGGGAAGCTCCTTAAGCTCGCTTTCTATAACCCGGATTGCCCCGTCATTTTCCTGCTTTTGGGCTCTTAGCTTTTCTATTTCCCTTTTTTTGGCTTCCATGTCCTGGAGGAGTTTTGTAAGTATTTCGAGCGTCTTGTCAAGGTCTGTCTTTTTGGCCGAAAGCTCCTTTGTGCGGGTTTCAAGCCCGGCAAGGTCTGCCTGTAGGGCGGCTTTATCTTTACTTAGCTCCTCTTCGTTGAATTTTTCGCTTGCTTCCTGGAGGTTTTTTGCCTTGAACTTGAGCTTTCCTGCAAATGAAACTGCAATATGGCGGGCCTTTTCGAACCGCTCAAGCTTCAGGAGCTCGTCAATCTTGCTCATCCTGTCACCTTTCGGGACGGTGAGGAAGTAATCCATCTGGTTTTGCTCGGAGTAGATGATTTTTGAAAATAGGTCGAAATTTGTCTTGAGTATGCGCTCGACTGCCTCGGTTACCTGTGTGGTGCCTGTTGCCTTAAGCGTGCTGTTTTCCCGCAGTTCTGCGTATGTCGGCTTTTCCCGGCTTAAAACTCTTGTAACTTCATAATCTTTCCCATCTGCCTGGAACGTGAGCTTGAGTTTCGCCTCGTCTTCCTTTGTGGGCTTGTCCATTATGAGGTCGGAAACCTTCAGTTTTCTTGACTGGATTTTTGGGGTGTTCCCGTACAAGGCAAAGCAGATTGCGTCGAGAACCGATGACTTGCCCGAGCCCGATATTCCAATCAGGACATTGGTGCCGGTGTCAAAGCGAAGCTCGCTCTTCTTGTGGCTCCGGAAGCTTTCAAGCTCAAGTTTTTGCAGCATAATAGACCTGAAATTCAAATAAACGGATTTTTGCCTTTTCCTCGGCAGAAAAAGGAAAATGGGAAAAGAAAAAAGAAAAGCTGTTTGGCGTTTATTCCATCACACAGGCGCCGTTAAGGCAGACCCTTGAGGCATTTAGCGAGCAGTCCAGGGTGAATGAGTGCCACTGGTTGTTCTGGCAGTAGTATTTTAAGTAATAAGACTATCTATGAGTAGATATTATGGTAGAAGAAGGAAAATATTATCTTGCAAACATAGGCCTCTCTATTAAAGGAGAGCCACCAATTGACCTAGGGTTTGTACCTCATACTGCAAATATGTATCTTAACCTGAAAGTTCATGATGAAAGAAGCAGGAAGATTATCCCGCTGGAGCCAGAAACAAATGATGTTAAAAAAGGCGGGCGTTTGTTTGGTGCATATCACAGGGCAAATGCTGCAAGCTATTTAGGAAGACCCCTGGAGGGCCAGGATGTGGAAGTATTAAGGCGTGCCATTCACGGCAGTTTGCCCATGCCTGAGACTCTGGCGGAATTATACGATTACCAAAGAGATAGAGTGGGCTTCATGGAAGTCAGGCAAGCCAATTCCGGCAGGAACTTTACCTACCCTTTTGAGAAGGATATTTTGGCCTTTTCGCTAAACACGCTTGATGCAAAGGACATGGGCAAGATACTCAATTCTGAGAATATGCCCCTAAGGATGGAGGAGTTAGGCACTACTCCTGCTGAATATGCAGACCTTATCTGCTTAAAGGCCAGATTAGCAAACCAGGCCTTTGAAAGACTTACGGGAGAGCCATATTTTGACGAGGATCGGACGCGAAAAAATCTGGACGAAGACCTGCCCCGCTTGAAATCCTCCATAGATGCCTGGCTGAACACACGCATGATCTGAAGCTATAACAGCCCATTTGATTTATAGGGAGAAAGCTGCCTTATGTTGTCCACGAGTTTGTGGGCTCCAATTGACTGGTACACTCCATAGGCCCCATCAATAACCAGTTCTCCGCCGAGGAGAAGCCCTGCAGCATCCGACAGGCCGTAGGCAGTGTCTTTTGCGGCAATAACCACCCCAAGCCCCACCTCCATCAAAGAGCCAAGAGTGTTCAGGATGCCCGGCTCTGCACGCTTTATGATTTCATTGAACGATTCGCGGGCGTTATTGGGGTATTCCATGAGCATTTTACGGGCTTTATCCATGTTCAGGGACTCCAAGCCCCGCCCTATTGCATGTATTCCCATAGGCAACGCTACAACATTCAGGGGACAGCCGCCATAACAAGCAAGCCCGGCAGCGACAAGAAGTTCGCCTGCAGCGCTTGCATTCTGCGGAAGGGAATAGCCAACCGCACTTGTGGCTTCCTCAAGAGAACAATATTTGTTCGAATTGCCCCCTTTCTTTTTTGCGCCGAAAGGCAGAGTTAGGTGCATGGTAATAATAATCCTCGCCATGGGGCTTTAAATAGGGCTTTTTTGGGCAATAATTACAACTTAGGAGTGCTATATTTTTTGGAAGATATAACCTTTAAGTATTTTTAGTATATATACTAATGGACATAAAAGTGCAAAATGTAGTAGTTTCAACAAGTATCGATGCGACTCTTCCGCTGATACAGATTGCAGAGACCTTTGAGTCAGCAGAGTATGAGCCAGAGGCCTTCCCTGGGCTTGTCATGCGCCTCGAGGACCCAAAAATCACCGCCCTCATATTCAGGTCGGGCACAATCGTCTGCGTCGGCTCAAAGAGCTTGAAAGACGCCGAGGAAGGGATAGGGAAAATCCTGAAAATGCTTAAGAAAGTCGGCGTGAAGACCCCAACAACTTACAAAACCAAGATTGAGAACGTTGTCGCAGTAGGGTCTCTTGGCAGGGAAATAAACCTCGAAAAGGTCGCCTTCTCGATGGAGAACAGCGAGTATGAGCCGGAAAATTTTCCGGGGCTCATCTGCCGGCTTGAGGAATACAACACCTCCTTTTTGGTGTTCTCGTCAGGAAGCATAGTTTGCGTTGGAGCTAAGAAAATCAGCGAGGCAAAGGAGGGCTTGCAGAAAATCGAGAAGGTCCTCGCAAAATACGCGTAATAACGAGTTTTTTCGTTGTTTTTTTGAGTTTTATGGGTTGCCTTATTTTAAATTTAGAAACGCTGGCATCTGGAACCCCTGCTACGGCTGTGCGCTGTCTGGAGGTTTCTCATTGCTTTTTCATATTCAGGGACTGCTCTTTCGTACCAGTGCCCGTAACGTTCCACTTGTTCAGGCTGCTCTTTACGAAAAACGTCTGTTAATTCTGGGGGCAGATTTTTGCCATAACCTTTCCCATCGACATATCTTTTTTTGAGCGTTAACCATTCAAGGACTTCTAGGTCATCCTTAACATAAAGCCGCCCGTCAGGGTTGCCAAATGAAATCCTAAGCGGCTGGTGATCTGTGCAAACTACCAGCGGATCACCTGCGCATCCCCAGAGTCCCTCGTTAAACTTCCCTGAACTGCTTGCAATAAGTCCACGGAGTGTTCTGCCAAAATCGTACCTGTTGGAGCAACTACCTCCCAGAGTCAGATCCGTCACAATAAGGGGAGTGTTTCTTACTAGCAAATCCAGGTTGTTTGCTTTTGCGTTTTCCTCACCGGGCTCTTCAGGGGAGAGGTAGATGCACCTATCGGCGCCATTACCGACACCATGGATAAAGAATGTCTCTCCATTTTCGAGCTCAATCGGGTTCTGGTTGCCTCTGCCAACATTTTCGACTCTTGAATACAGAAAACCTTTCACCGAAAACTCATCTCCTTTTTTTAGCATCATTTTTTTACACCCTCACTCCCTCTGCCCTAAGCCGGTCCTGATAGGTTGCCATAAGGCCCCGGTATTTTCCAAGGGCCCGCTCGTGCCAGTCTCTGGAATCTTCAAATCCACCCCCCTCCAGCCGTTTCCTTGAATCTACCGCACTCAGGAATTCCGGGTTTACATAAAGCCAGGGCGTTTTCCAGCCGCACCCGCCATACATAAGCACACGGGGCTCCTGGTCAGTAAGAACTGCGAGTATATGCGAGCAGTGGGCGGTGGTCTCCCAAGGTTCCCCTCTGCATTCTTCCAGGATTTTCTGGTACAGGGTTTCCTCTATGTAGCGCCCCCGCCGCGAGGTATCCGCGACTTTCAGTATTTTTTGTCCCAGAAGGTCATCTAGCCAAGTCACACCTTGTTCATCTCTAACCGGCCGGTTGGTAAGCGCAAAGTAGTCAGGTCTTTTTTCGGGTAAAGGATGAACATAGAGCTTGCGCCCATTTTCAAAAACGAGCCGACCTCGGTCTTCTTCAACTGAGGTTACAACTGAACCAATTATCGGCCGCAGTTCGATTTCTTTTCCGGGGCGGTATCTTTCTTCCAGTTTCATAAATTACTTTTAAATAGTCTTTGCTTTGCCACGATCTCTTAGGTCTCCAAAGCAGCTTTTTCCGTCACGGTACAGCCGGTTATTTAAGAGTCTCATCTCATTACGGTATTCTGTCAGGTCTAGATGGGTGGGATTTTCCAGCAGAGTGGGATTCATCCTGGAATCTACAGTGTCCTGAACGTAGCCAAGCACATAGGGCTTTTCGAGAGTAAGAATAGTTATATTGGGAGCTTCCTCTATGAGGAGGCCTCCATTGAATTCGTACCCCTGCTTCCTTTTGACATGCCTCTTCATGCATTCTTCCGGGCTAAGATTTGGGGCGATTAGCAGTGTCGTATTCCTCCTAAGTTTATACAGGTAGTCTATAGGTTCGTTATTTAGGGCAGGTTCGTCCAGAAATCTAAACGTTGCAGGGGTACTGGTAGAATTCCATCTGCGTGCCTCAATGTACACAGGCCTGCTATTTTCAGGATTTTTGCTTTCTGGTGTCAGCTCATTGGACGCCGGGTAGACTCTCCCAATCTTACGATACAAGATACGGTTTGCCGGGCTATCTACAGGAATGGACCTCATAATTGTCTCCCAAATATAAGTTCTCTTTATTTTTCGGCTCAGGCCTTTCTGCGAGGTCTTTGGAACTTCAATGCACCCTCGTTTGTCCCACGGTAACCAAGTCCATGGTCCTTTACGCGGTTATTGTATTTTCTCAGATCTTCCGGCCAGTCTACAACTTCGTTGAGGCAAGTGTTTCCTGGATTTTCTCTCAGTATTGGAACTGCTTCGTCATTCCTACCAGAATACCACGTAAGCTCAAGAGGGCCGCTTGGAGATGATGCCTGTTTGGAAGGGTAAGTAAGCACTGCATAGCTGTATGCCGGCACAATTTCGAGCCCTTCGTTGAAATGAAGACTCCTATATTTTTTACTAATGTAGTCTTTCCAGCAGTCTTCCGGGCTAAGCTCTGGCGCGAAGAGAATTATCCATTGGTTTTTGAGCCAATCTAGGTTTTCTATTTTCATTCCTGGCCGAAGCTCGCTGGAAGGCACGAATGCTCCCCCCCAAACATTTCCACTCAAACTGTCTGCCCATAGATAAACAGGGTCTTCTCTGCCAATGGGCAAAAGGCCATTGGACTCTTTCAAAACCTCGCCTATTTTGGTATATAAGGCAGGAGCAAAGGGGCTTTCATAGACTTTTCTTGCCATAATACCTTCTCACTTTTAAATAGTTTTTGGGCTTTTGCTCAGGATATGGTCGTTTGAAGGATATGGTAGGTGATTTAAAGTTTAAATTGAATTAAGAAAATGAGACCGAAGCTGTTGCCTCTCAAGCGAAGGGGAGAAGAAAAGACCAATTATAAGAGGCGACTTGCTCTTTTGAAATCAAAAATGCCGCGAATTGCGGCAAGAATAACCAATAATTTTGTCACCCTGCAGGTTGTCGAATATGCCCCTTCTGGCGCAATTGGCAGCTCTGACAAGACAACTTTCGCATTTACTTCCAAAAAGCTTGAAGGAATGGGCTGGAAGCACTCGAAAAACAGCATTCCTGCCTGTTACCTTTCAGGGCTTTATTTTGGGCTTTTCTGCAAGAAAAACAAGGTAAAGGGCGCCGTTTTTGACATGGGCGTTGCAAGAAAGACCACTGGAAACAGGTATTTTGCGGTTTTGAAGGGACTTGCCGATTCCGGGCTTGAAGTTCCTATGTCAGACGAGAAGATGCCCTCCGATGACCGGCTCTCAGGAAGGCATATCTCCGAGGACGTTTCAAAGGATTTTGAAGCAGTAAAACAAAAAATTTTAGATAATTATGGTAAGTAAAAAAATAGTGAAGGATGAAATTGAAATTAAGGATGCGCCTGTCGCTTCTGCAGTTGAAAAGCCAAAAAAGGCGGCAAAGCCAAGAAAGCCAAAGGGGGCTGTAGACAGCATAAAGATGCCTGAAGTTTACTGTACCAAGGGCCCAACTGAAGAGGAAATTGAAAAAGGAAACCCTGAGGTTGAGGAAGAGCTTGAGGCGGTTGGCGAGGGCGACGATGAAATCATTGAGGAATCCGCACCAGAGAAGGCGGCGGTTCCTGAAGTCTTTGCCGGAGAGGAAGGAGAAGAGGTTGAATGGGCTCCAAAGACCAAGCTTGGCATGATGGTTAAAAATGGTGAGATGACTCTTGAAGAGCTTTTTGAGAGTGGGCAGGTCATAAGGGAGCCGGAAATTATAGATATCCTGTTCCCAGGCATTGCCGAAAACACGATCCTTATTGGTGGAAGCCCTGGAAAGGGAGGGGGTATCCAGAGGAGGCCAAGCAGGAGGACTGTCCGGGTGCACAAATCCGGAAGAAGAACCAGCGTTTCCATGATGACAATTGTCGGCGACCCGAGGGGCTATGTCGGAATAGGCGTCGGAAAGGCCAGTTCGAACAAGGCGGCAAGGGAAAAATCCCTCCGGAACGCAAAGCTTAACATGTTCCCTGTCAAGAAGGGCTGCGGCTCCTGGGAGTGCAGTTGTGGGCAGGGCCATTCGATTCCATTTACAACCTACGGAAAGTCCGGCTCTGTTGAGGTAAAGCTTATGCCCGCCCCCAAGGGATTGGGCTTGTGTGTAACTGACGAGATGAAGAAGCTTTTTGAGATAGCAGGAATCAAGGATGTCAGGATAAAGACGAGGGGAAAAACACACTCCCGCACAAACTTCATCCAGGCAATCGAAGACGCGCTGAAAAACGCAAATCAGATGAAGCAATAGTCTGGCTTGCATGAATCCTCCTTATTATGGGCTCGGTAGATTTGTATGCAGTGCAAACCGGACCCTGCAGGAACGATTGGGCAGAGATAATCGGCCTTATGGCGGATTCCAGGGGCGGTTTTTTGTTTTGCCGGAAGGCAAGCTTGACCTGTTCAAATTACCCGCAAAGAAGGGCAAGAAAGGAAAGAAAAGCAGAAAGGCCGAGTTTTTGTATCGCGATTCCAGAGTGGATGAGCTTACAGAGCTTACCTCTAACGGAAGGATTGGGATTGTCTCGGGCGTCAGGAATTCTCTAGAGGGTGCTATGGCAGCAGTAATTTCTGAAGGGTCTCTTTATCCAGTTTCACAGTCTCCAGAGTGCCTTGACACAATTTACCCCCTCCTTGCTGGAGGAAATACTGTGCCTACCTGCGTGAGGGTTTCTGAGTATGTAGGCGACAGTTACTCAGACCCTGATTTTGCCTTGGTGGCGAATCCTGCAGGCACGGTTTCTGAAGGTATGAGGTACCGGCTTCCAATAGAAGCTTTTGGCGCGACTCTTGCAACTGCGGGCTATAATGGAGCCCGGATTTTTGATATGTATGGCGAACCCTGTGGACGCTCGCTTACTTACCCCTGCTACGCTAAACCCTGCGAGGGAATTAATTTTTGCTTCCATCGGCTTCAGATTTAGTGAACTTGCGCTGAATTTAACTTTACTAAAAAAAGCTCTAGTTATGATTCTAATCGCCTCAGACTTCCATCTTGGCTATGACTACAACTCGGAGAGGGAGAAGGACGCCTATTTTGTGCTCGACGACATACTTTCCAGAGAGAATGTTGACCTGATAATCTTTGCTGGAGATCTCTTCGATTCCCGTGTCCCACGGCTTGAGGTCTTTTCGGAAGGCATGCACTTTTTGTCGAAGCTGAAAACCAAGTACGGAAGCAAGGCAAAGTTTATCGGCTGCGACAAGGACATCAGCCCCCGCGCCCTAGACGGGATTCCCTTCATATCTGTCTATGGAAACCATGAAAGGAGGGCGGAGCTTGTAAACCCCGTGCAGGCGCTTGACCAGGCGGGGCTTCTCGTGAACCTGCACTGCAAGAAGGTTGTTTTTGACATCGGCGGCAAAACCGTTGTGATACACGGCATGAGCTATGTGCCTGAAAAGTATGCCCGGGGCGTGCTTTCCGCATGGAACCCACAACCAGTACCGGGCGCGATAAACATACTGGTCATGCACCAGAACATCGAGCCGTTTGTCTATTCTGACCTGGAGGATGTTTACCTCAAGATTGCTGACCTGCCGGTGGGCTTTGATTATATCGTAAACGGCCACATCCACTGGCATAATGAGGTAAAGGTTGGCGAGTCAAAGCTTCTGATGCCCGGAAGCACGGTTGCAACGCAGCTAAACAAGAAGGAGTCAGAGGTAAGCAAGGGGTACTTTGAGCTCGACCTTGAAAAGGGGGGTGTGAGCTTCAGGGAGATAAAGCAGAGGGAATTTATTTACGAGTCTGTCAACAGCGTTGAGGAGATAAAGGGGCTTCTTGAGGGGCTTGAAAAGCAGGAGGTAAAGCCCATCGTAAAGCTCAAGATAAAGAACGCGTCGTCAATTGACCTTAACCTCATAGAAAAGACCTATTCCGACAAGGCAATAATGGTCTTCCAGCGCGAGGTAACAAGGAGCTTTGACGAACAGAAGACCGAGATTTTGAGAAAACAGATGTCTGCAGAGGAGTATGGCCTGACACTAATAAAGGAGAAAAGCAAGCTCGACTTTGCAGATGAATTGCTAGAGTTTATCCTTGACGAGAACCTTGACGGGGTTGAAAAGATTCTTCGGAAGGGGTTTGAGCAGAAACTCCTTGACAGCAAGAGCTCAACCGAACTAGTTGCCTGATGGGCTTAAAAAATCAGGATATATTTTTGCATAATCCGCGGAATCAGAATCGAGTTCTCGTTTTATAAGCGTGGCTTCAATGGGTTTTTCTCCAAAGGGGTATTTTCCTGGAGGGTGGGCTTCTGAAAGCTTTTCCCTTATATTGGCTTCAAGCCCTGGCACCTGATTTTCAGGGATATACTCGGATATGTTGCCATAGGGTTCATCTACTCTCCACAGGAGAGGCATTCCTTCCAACTCGACGATTCTTGCCGAAGTTTTTGCCAGTTCTTCGATAAGGGGCATTTCAAGCTTTTCGCTTGTTCTCCAGAAAAGGGGCTTTGGGATTATCACCAGCCCTCCATTGTACTTATGGCTGAAAAGGTTTGATACGAGGGGCGTGATTTCGCGCCCTTCCCAGCTTTTTGCGATTTCACTGCTTGCCGTGAGCCCGTAAAGCCGGGCTTCTATTCCGTTTTCTTTGGCCATTTTTTCTGAAAAGTCCAGAATTTCCCGGTTATATCCATCGCTTTTAGGAGGGTATCTTTCAAGCCCGGGGAAATATATGTCTAGTGAGCCCTTCCTGCCTCTCTTAGAGGAGATTTTTCTGTACACATAGCTTGGAAAGGAGACATATGCCATATTCCCATAAAAACAGTAGAGCAATAAGAAAGAAGGGAGATCTACTGGACCGAAAATTTGTAGACCGTCTTTGACCTGTACTCCTGCCCTGGCCTAAGCAGGGTGGAGGGGAACTCTGGGCGGTTTGGCGAGTCCGGAAAATGCTGGGTTTCAAAACAGACCCCGTAATGTTTCGTGTACCGTGTCCCCCCTTTTCCTGTAAAGCCGTTAAAGTGGTTTGCGGTATAAAGCTGGAGCCCAGGCTCGGTTGTCAGGACATCCATTTTTATTCCGCTTTCCTTGTCAAAAGCTGAAGCGACTTTCGAGAGCCCCGGCCCTTTTTCCGGGACGTAATTTAGGTCATAGCCGCCGGTTCGCAGGATGTCCTGCCCAATTGATTTTGGCTTACTGAAGTCAGAGGAGCCGTCGCTTATGTCTTTTAGGACTCCGGTGGGTATCAGCTGGCTATTGACTTCAGTTGTTGTTTTGGCGTCTATCTGGAGGATCTCATCCAGAATGTCCCGCTTTCCACCGTTAAGGTTAAAGTAGGCGTGCTGGGTAAGGTTTACGTGCGTTGGCTTGTCGGTTTTCGCGAGGTACTCGATAATCCATTCGCCGTTGTTGCTGAAGGAGTAGACAATTTCTGTTTCAAGGTTTCCGGGAAAACCCGCCTCCCCGTCTTTACTCAGGTACGAGAGAATCACTCCCGCCCGGTCTTTTTCCATGAATTCCCTTGCTTTCCAGATGGCTTTATCTAACCCCCCAGGGCCCCCGTGAAGGTTGTTTTCGCCATTATTTGCTTTCAGGCGGAATTCCTCCCCATCAATTGAGAATCTTGCTTTCCCTATCCTGTTGGCGTACCTTCCGGCGATTGTGCCGATGTGGCCGTGGTTGTGGAGGTATCCATTAAGGTCGTCATAGCCAAGGACGACATCTCTCAGCTTTCCTTCCCGGTCAGGCACTTTCAGGGAGGCGATTGTAGCGCCATAAGTCAGGACTTCTGCAACCATTCCCGAATCGGTTGTTATTTTGAAAATGTGGACGGGCTGCCCGTCTTCCAGGATGCCGTAAACACTCTTTTCCACGTCCATAACAATTCTAGCCAGAATAAATAGGTTGGAGACGGGGCATCTGGTTGAAGCAGGAAGGGACTAGGGGGTGAGCTTTTGCATGGCTGACGCGACTAACAGGCAGAAAAGGCCGCAATTATGGTTATCTATATTTGCATCCTGGACCGGGCCTAGAAAATGGAGGGAGCTAATCTCTGCATTTGTGGTGGAATTTGGCCCTTGCCTATACAAATCTGCCAGGAAGGAATACTTATCTAAGGTTCCAGAGTCTTTCCAAAATCGGTTAAGCCCGGGCGTCAGGTGGAGTTTAATTCCCATTTCTTCAAGGTCAAAATTGCCTGAAATGTCCAGTTTTTGAAGCCCTGTCGACGGGTCGTAGTATTCAAGAGTTCTCCACCCATCCTCCTCATGGGCTTGAGCTATGAGGTCAAAGTGGTGCCCTTTCTTGTTAACAGGAATCTCAAGCCCAAACTGTCCGGCCAGGTAGTCAAAGTCCTGGGTGCTTATTGGCTCTGCATCGCCAAGCGGGTTTTGGCGCGCATATGCCCCAGTGCGAATGTCTTCGATGAGGGACCTTCTGAGGCGAAGCGCTTCTTTTCCGAATTTAGCCATAATCACAGGATTTCCGTACATATTTCTCTTTTAACTGGAAAATTACTTATTCTCCTCAATCTTCTGTACGGTGGGAAATGATTTGTTTATTTAAGTGAGCCAGATGCCCTTAAAAAAAGCACAATCCCCATCTTTAAATGAACTCTGATTAGATTTTCAATCTTGGCCTGCATAGCGCCAATTCATCAATAAAACCTCCTATTTCTGGCTCTAGGCCCCCTTCAAGCTTATTCACAGACCAAAGAGTCCATATCTCTGCTGGAGCGCAGTTGGGGGCGAATATCATTTGATTGACCCGACTGAGGACGTTTTCAGTCAGGGGGTTTAAACGATGATTCGGATAGTATGTGCCAGACAGATAATCGCCAAGAGACGCCGCTTTACCCCCCTTACCCGTTCTCCAATCCAAGTATTCTTTCGAAATATTCCGAGTTAAATAAAATCTGCTCTCATCAAGACTGTCCCGAGTGCTGCTAAGAATACCAAGATAGGGACTATGAACCGTAAGCGAATATTGGCCATCTTGCTCTGAGAGCCCGATAAGAAGCTCGGTATGATGACTGTCTGCCCCAATGTTGAACACTCCCGATAAGCCCAATGCATTCGAAAGCCCAAGCGTATCTTCGGGAGCAAATCGTGAGCAGTCATTCATTTCTTCGTCGGGCCTGCCTACGATCTCTCTGAGCTTAGCTACCGCAGTTGGGCAGCCAATACGAATTCCATTTGCAATATCCCGGTAATCTCTCATAATAGCCCCCCCTATTTCTTCTCCTCAATCTTCTGAATTAATGGGCTTGACTTGTTTATCCTGCCTGAAAAGTCATACCTGTCGGAATCCTCCCAGGTGAGCTTATTCTTGTCAAGGTTCATAAGTCCGAAAATATCCTCTGAGAATTTGGGCACAATCGGGTAAAGAATTATCGCCAGGTTCTTTACCAGGTTTCCTGAAATCGCACAGACCTTCTTTTTCCTCTCTTCTTCTGCCTTCCAGGGCTCATTATTGTTGAAGTAGGCGTTTGAGACCTTTGCATAGTGCACGATTTTGTTCAGGGCTTCCTGGAAGCGGCAATCGCTGAAACTGCCGGTAATGTCCTCCTGGATTCTTGACGCCTCGCACATTATCTCACAGTTTTCGTAATCTTCCATGTCGGGAATCCCCTCGAAATTCGCGTAAGAGAAGGACAAAACCCTGTGGACGAAGTTTCCGATTATGTCTGCAAACTCGTTGTTTATCTTCTCCCTGAAAAGTTCCATCGTAAACAGGGTGTCATCGTGCTCCGGGTAGAGGGAAATGAGCGCAAACCGCCAGTAGTCGGCAGGGTGCATCTTCAGGGCTTCGGGAGTTGTTATGCCGTTTCCGCGGCTCTTTGAGAATTTTATGCCCTGGGCTTTCAGCCAGCCGCTTGAGATGATGCGGTCGGCAAGCTTCCAGTTCTCGTTGCAGCCGTAAAGCATCGAGGGAAAAATGGTGGAGTGGAAAAGCGTGTTGTCCTTTCCCATGAACTGGACCAGCTCCACCTTTCCGGTGGTGTCCTTCCAGACTTTCTCGAATTCCAGGTTGGTCTTGAGAAACTCCTTGGTAAAGGCAAGGTAGCCGATGGGGGCATCGAACCAGACGTAGAAAATCTTCTTTTCATAGCCGTCCCTTGGCACCTTGAAGCCCCAGGAGGCGTCCCTTGTTATTGCCCTCTCTTTCAGGCCGCCCTTTAGAAAGCCCAGAGTTTCGTTTTTTGCAAGCTTGCTCCAGCCCTTCGAGCTTTCTACCCAGGTCTTGAGCCAGCCCTCGAATTTCGGCAAAAGAAAGTAAATGTGCTTGGTTTTCCTGAATTCGACCTTTCCCTTGCAGTTCTTGCACTCGGGGTTTATGATGTCGATGGGGTCCAAAAGCCGCCCGCAGTCGTCGCACTGGTCGCCCCTGCCAAGCCCGCCGCAGTGCGGGCACTTTCCCTCGACCCACCTGTCAGCCAGGAACATGTCGCAATTAGGGCAGAAAGCGCCCTCGACTTCCTTCTCCTCCAGGTAGCCGTTTTTCATCAACTGCTCGAATATGTGGATTGTGAGGTCCCTGTTTGCGGGGCTGTCGGTAATCCCGTAGTGGTCAAAGGACATCTCAAGCTCCCCGAAGATTTTCTTGACTTCCTCGTGGTTTTGGTAGACAAGCTCTTTTGGGGTGGTCCCCTTCTCCTTGGCGGCGACTTCAAACATGGTCCCGTGGGAGTCAGAGCCGCAGATAAAGATTGTTTTCTCTCCACTGAGGCGGCAAAACCGCGCAAATACATCGGCAGGCAGAACCGAGCCGACAATGTTTCCCAGGTGCGGCACCCCGTGTATGTACGGCAGTGCTGATGTGATTAGTTTCATAAACTAATAGGGAAAAGGGTTTATTTTTGTATATTAGATACTGGGGACTACAACTTTTAACAAGGTTTATTCTTCTTATTAGGTACTACTCTGGAACCAATTCTTCCCAATCTACACTACCATGTTTCCTGAAAAATAAAAATTCTCGGTCCATTAGAGCAAGTAGCTTTAAATTTTTGTTATAGGATACAAGAAGAGGAGTTATTTGCCTTGTTGCCTGTAGACGTTCGATTCTATCTAGACACTGAGTCAAATCCGAGGGCCGAACCTCTTCTGTAGATTCTTCTTGCACCATTTTCAACAGCATATCGTAAGGAGTTCCATTTATCAGGTATCGTTCATCTATTTTTGTTAGAACTCGAAATATTTTATAGTAAATTCTCAGTTTAGTATCAGACCTGAATCCCTTTACAAACACTTCGCAGATTCGAGTATATCTTTGACCAATATCAGCGATAACCTGAGTTATAGCACTTTGTAGCATTTCATCAGGTATTAATATCTGCTTAGCTTTTTGAGTAGTCAGTATTCCATTAGTGAAGCATAGCTTTTCAGCAGTTCTTTGCAGAAGTCCGACATTTTGAAAAGAAGACTCAATCAAGCTCTTCTTAAGTTCTTTGCTAAATTCTATATTTAGAGTTTTTTCTCCTTTTTGTAATACCTCATCAAGTTCCGGTCCGTTCCAATTTATATTTATTTCTTCTATTCTACCCGTTAAATCTCCATTGTAGTAGGTTAGTAGATTCTGTTCAGACCAGATACCGATGACTATTACATATATACCCAATTCATAAAGTGCTTTTAGGTCAAATGCAACCTTTCTCCTGAAGCTTTCAGATAAATAATGAAAGTCTTCTAGGACAAGTCTTTTTTTGTGCTTTTTAAGTTCGGCAGATAAAAAGTCCAGATCATCTTCTTTCCCAGAAACGTATGATTTCACCCGATTATTTTCTGAGTTAGATGAAATCGTACTCTCCAATTTTCCTTCAGACTTTATAATAAAGGCATTTAGATCTGACTGAATATGTCCCCCAATACTGCCGCCTATTTGTTTCGTTTCTGATTCTGAGCTAGTCATACAGGCATTGAGTTGTCTTAATGCATTTTGCCAAAGATTTTTATTTGACATTTCGGGACTGCACTGAACAATGATGCAATTAGCTTCATTCAGGTTCTTTCTTCTCAGGCAGGATTTTCCTTGCTTTGAAGCACCATGAACTACGATATGTCTTTCTGTTCCCAATAGGTAGTTAAATCTTGCATCAAGTCCAGACCTATCTACATAAGTGTATCTTGGAACCCCCCTACCCACACCGAAAACTTCATGTAGCTGAATCATAAGTAAATGTATTCGTTAAAGAAAGTCTTTAGGTGCTGGACTTCCTGCTTTAGTCTCCCTATCAAAACCCCCCACCTAACCTCTCCCCGTAAGCCCAATGCGTGAAGCTTCATCCGGGAAATTCTCGTAGACGAAATCTCCCAGTTTGGTGATTTCCTTGTTAATTCCGGGGACAGCATAGCCAAATCCCCTGTTTTCAGCATACCCTTTAATCATGTTGAGGACAGTCCGATGAGTGCCTAATTTTGAAATTTCATACTCATCGAGGTGGCCGCTGTGGCGGATTGGGATGTCGTCATAACCCATAAAGGCAGGCGTGCATAAGGGTTTTCCGCAGCAGTTAGTTCTGAGGCCGTAGATATCCCGGTCGGTCATGAGGTAAAGCATGCTAAACGGGCCGGTTTCGCTAGTCGGGTCTGGATGGCCATTTTGTATTTCAAGTATGCTCTCAGGGTCGAGTTTTGGGGCGGTGAAGTATATCAGGTCCCACCATAAGAGTTCTTTTGGGTCTCCCAAGGCGCATAAGACTCTCTGCTTGTCCAGTTTTTTCAGGCCTTCTATCGGATTTAGGCGTTCATATGCCTCTCCCCGGATGCTTGAGAAATACATGGGCTCATCGTTTAGGCATAAGGAGCATTCGTCGATTCCGTCCGGCAACCTGTTTTTCACGAAGACCAGTTCGCCGTTTTCAAGTTCGAAGCCGTTTAGTTTTGGCTTCGCCTTTAGCGTGTGGCCTATCAGGCAATCCGGAGCCAATATCCCCTCAAAGAGTGCGTCTGCCATATAGAAACTAGCTTTGCTTATTAAACCTCCTCAGGCAATCGGCAAAGGCCTTCTGGAGCCGCCAAGCCCTTTGCCTCGCAGGAAAAATTCTGTGAGGAACCACTTTTTTAATCATCCAAAAGCGAATAGTGCACATTTGGAGTTACCCGGACTTCCGGTGGCACGAGAAAATTTACTGCATACCTGAGGGTTTTGCCGTCAGTCTGCCATGGTTTGGGGCGAATAATGAGGGGCGGGACTTTGTGCGCCTTGAGCGTATCTATTTCTGCTATGCACTCACCCCCATTAAAAATGCGATTCTGCGCCTCATATAGCTGAGAGCTGTACTCATTCAAGCTTAGTATGATTTTTTCAAATTCCTTTTCATTGCCGCTTCCAGCCACCAAATGGATTTGCGGGTACTCTGCATAGTTCCAGGGCCACGCTGCGGGGACGATTTGGCTAAAGTCAACCGCAGGCCAGCGGGCGTAGTTTTCATGAAGAAAGGGCGTTTCGAGAATAATTTGGTCTATTGCCCCCAAGTAGATTCTCATCAGTTCGGGGCTGAACCGGAGCACGTCTCTTGATTTATAATCGCCCGCATCGGCTTTTGGGACTGCCGTGGGGTTTTTTCCGTATACGTCGCCCTGCCGGACATAATCGGTAAGCAATTTCATGGCCTTGTGGCTTGCTTCAGTCATCATCAAAGTAAACTCCCAGGAATCCCTGTCAGGAGTAAATATCCTCTCTATTTCCTTTCTTGGGCTTTTATGTTGGATTGAGACCTTTGCGTCGAGCAGCCCATACCTGTCCGGAAGGGTCACTTTGTAAAAGCCTTTATTAGTTCTATAGAAGGGGGGGTTGTCGTCACTCATAATATAATTATCTATGAATAATCCCTTTATAAGGGGCGCAGGGTGGGCTTTACTCCCCGTTCAACTTTCTCCTCCCGGAGTCAGGCCTCTATTCGGGTAATTTTTCAGAGGCAAACTCATTTAATTTCCTGATTTCCCCTTCAATTATTGGAATTTCTCCAGCAAACCCCCGGCTTTTTGCGTAGCCCTTTATCGCGCCCAGGACGGTTTTCCGATGATCGATTTGCTTCTTTAAAAGACCTTCACATCGGAAACTGGCAAGGTAGTCATATCCCCCAAAGCCGGGACTACATTTAGGCCCGCCGGAGCAAATCTTTCTGTTTCCAAGCTGATATATGTCCTTTGAAGTCATGAGGTAGATTTCCTCGAAGGTCTTTGAGCTTCGGGTCGGGCCGTAAACTCCTCTTCTGAGCTTGCTGACGCTTCTTGAATCTGGATGCCCAAATGCGTGGTCGGTGAGGTCTTTCCAGACACGGTCTCTTGGGTTCCCAACGGCGCACATTACCATTTGCTCTTCAATCGACTTAAGGTTTCTCACAGGGTCCCTCCATTCCTCTTCTCCAGGGATTTCTGAAAAATATACCACACCTGCATAAGAGTCAAAGTTTAGTTCATCTGAATGCTGGGGAAGATTTGTTCTGACATAAATCTCGCAACCGTCTTCTCTTGTGAGAAGGTTTTCTCTGGGCTCTACAGTAAACGTATGCCCCACGAGATATGCCGGGGCAAGTATCCCTTCAATCTTTTTTTCTTTCATAAACTAATCCTCTTTTACAAATTGTGCAGTATAGATCAGTGGGCACATACCCCTTTGTTTTTCTTGGTCTAAGTATATGCTTATGGGTTTGCCATCTTCCAGCCCGTCTGAGATTATCACGTCAAGCTGAGTATCTCCATATACAAGGAAAGACTTATTGCCAGCCATGCTGGCTTTGAGCATCTTTTCGTCAGGGTATACAATAAATTCCTTGAGCCAGTAACCTTCTGGTGCAATCAACGTCCGGTTTTCAAGCGATTTCAGTTTATCGACTGGCAGGGTGGCTCTTTGAACAAAGTAGAAGCTTCCGCCTGGCCTTAAGGCATAGTCGCAGGTGAGCAGGGGGTCTAAAAAGGGGAACTCTGTTGAAATAGGTCTATACTCAGACCCTCCGCTGAATGTCAGGATCCCGAGGTCGAACTTTTCATATGATTTCGGGTCGAACGTAAAGGGGTCAGTATAGTCTGCTACTGCAAAGTTCATCGAGTTCGGGCTAAGGTTCCAGTTGGGATTTTGGGTGGGCCGCGGGTACCAGCCTGAGGCCACGTTTACGGGAATCTCGCATTCCTGGAGGTAATCTGCCGACTGGCGAATTGATTCTGGGTTTTTGTCGATTCCGAGGAAAAAGCTAGGCCCTCTCTCAGCGATTCTCCTGGCTTCCCTGCCCGATACTCCAAACTCTAGAACTGAGCTTCCCTGTATCCCTAGGCCCCTAAACAGCTTTTGATAAGCACCCATATCATCGAGGGCTTTGGAAGAGCGGGACCATTGCCTGGCAGCATCTTTTTGGCTCATATTCATTATGAAGTAGGAAATTACTTTTTAATGCTCTAAATTTCAGGGTTTTTCTTCAACTCAAGGGTAAAAAGCCCGACACGAAATCCGCTTTCAGCGTAAGCGTCGCAGACTATTTTTGCGATTTCGCCGTCTTTGGTGTCCTTATCTCCCGTTAGCTCACCAAGTGCTCCTGGCATGGGAACAAATACTCTTTTGTTTCCCCAGAAGCTTGCTTCAGCCACATTTTGGTTCTCTTCGAAAAAAGCGGCTTCCAGCGTATATCCCAGCGGCGCCATAATTCTGCTGATGAAGGAGTCGGGGTTTTGGACGAACGCCCTGTCTGCATAAATGAATTTCCCTCCTTCCCTGAGAAGCGGGTAGATGGTATCTGAAACGGAAGCGATTGAGTTCATCTGACGAGGGTCTGGTGCGCTGCGAAACGTAAGCAGTGCAATGTCGAATGTTTCGCCAAGACTGAGGTCAAATGTAGAAGAGTCATAATAATCTGCCAGTGCCAGGTTAATTGAATCACCCTTCAGGTCAAACATTGGGATGCCGCTTGGATTGTTCAGATTTACGGAGTAGCCTTCTTTTTGGAGATTATCCCTTGCAAGGAGGAGCATTGCCCAATTATGGTCTACGCCGAGAAAGAGGTTTGGTTTTTGCTGCCATATCGCTTTTGTTTCCTCACCAGGCCCGACTCCAAGCTCAAGGACATTGCTGCCTCTAAAGGGGTATCTTCTGGCAATATCCTCGTAAACCCCAAGTTCTGCAAGGCGCCTCGATGAAATCTCCCACTCTCTGGGGTAATTTCCTGGCAAATCAATCCCAGATAACTCTGCACGTTTCATAGTTTTTCAAATTCCAGAGTGAGTATTCCTGGCTTGGCATCTGTTTCGTCCATCTCTTTCAAAATCACTTCTGCAACTTCCCCTGGCTTTGCATTCTTGATAGGGTAGCGTTTCTTTTTACCCCCCGCATAGATGCTGGCACTTTTATTGCCCCAAACCGTTGCTTTTACGCCTTCCCTGTCTTCAATGCATTTAGCGCCAACTAGTCGAAAGCCGCTGGGGACAGCAACATCTTGGGCCCTCTCTGCAAGGTCATCTGAAAAAACCCTGTCTGCGGAAATCGCTTTTCCACCAGGTTTTACCAGGTAGCCAATTTTTTCCATGGCGACTGCTAGAGGATATATGCCTTCTTCAGGGTCACAGTTAACTACTGGCCAGATTCCCCCACCGGGAAAAGTCAGGATTGCATAGTCGAATTTTCCCCTAAGCCTTGGGTCTATCGTTTTTGGGTCCAGGTAGTTAGCCTGAGCAAGGGTTATTTCTCCTTCTCTCACGTTGAAGCTTGGAATTCCTGAATAACGTTGCGTGCCGGTAATGTTAACGGGATACCCCTTTTCAATAAGGTATTCTTTTGCAAGCTTGAGCATGGGGGGCTTTATTTCCAGCCCAAGCACCAGGTTTGGATTTTTTCTCCAGATTTCTTCTGTCTCCCTTCCCGGGCCAGTTCCAAGCTCAAGAATATTTTTGCCCTCAAAGCCATAAGGGTCAAAAATCCGCTTGTAAAGCCCAACCTCAGCTATTCTGTCTGCAGAGATCCTCCATTCAGTTTCGTAGGATTGTGGGTCTTTTCTGGTTGTTTGAGGGGGCTTCATTTTTCCCATAGTCATTTCCTCCCCGCATTTTTATAGATATCAGTTGCAAGCATTACCATATCAGGAAGTCTGTAAAAGCCCACTGCCTTATGTGCCGCTCCCAGGGTAGTTTCCTGAACAAGGTCAAACTCTCTGTTCAGAATCTCTTCCACTTCCTTTTTGCGGGTGGGGTGTGGATATTTGCCTAAAGAGTTATTGTCTTCAGGATACCAATTGCTGCAGAGGGCATGCGGAACCCCTCCGGGAATATATACCCCGGAAATCACTCCATTTCCATGGAGAAACACGCCTGCAAAATCCTCTCCGGCTAGGCCTTTTGGGAAATCTTTTCCTAGAAGGTGCTCTTTAGTGTTCTCGATTGACACGATGGCTGCGGATTTCAGGTTTTCCTCAGACCCAACTTCCCTTATATGAAGATCCGTTTTGCCAATCCTGAGCGGCGTTTGGCCGTATTTACCTTCTCTAGGTTTTTCAATCCTCCTGAAGCCGTTTTCTTCCGCAAGGTCCTTAGGATAGCCAAGAGGAGTATGTCTTTGATAGTGCGGCAGGTCGAGAAGGTCATCTTCTAAGGGAACTATAATAAGCGGGCTTATGTGGGCGGAGGTTCCGAGGTTGTGGGTGCCTTCAAGCTTAAGCGAGAGGTACCTCAGCCGGTCGTCGGTTTTAGTCCGTAAAGCATTTCCAGAAGGAGATTTTAGTGGCATATTCATTATGTCTATTGCAATTACTTATTAATTGTTAATTTACAGTTCAATAATTATGTTTCAGGAAAATGGTCCCAGGGTGATGTTTATAACTGGCTACCATGAAAATGAAGCAGAACTTGGGCAAGAGATAGTCAGCTCTTACCAGAGGCAGTTTGGCTCAAAAAATACCTTCTTCTATGAGCCTGAGGATAATAAGGGCTCTATTGGGGGGCAAATTTGCGGTAAAGTGTGCCGCCAAATTTACTCAAAAGTTCATTCACTGAGGCCAGACTTATTCTTGGATATTCACCATGGAGGCAAAGTTTACCCCAGCACCGATCTTGTTTTGTGCGAACTAGATGCAGATTATGGAGTAATGACCCCCGAAGACTATGCCTGGTATTTTAATTTTGCAATGCAGGGACCTAATTTGATGACTGAACCTGTGCGGTCAAATCCCTATAATTGTTGTAACCTTGTGTCTACTGGGCTTTTGGCAGAATTTTACCTGCATCCCGGAGACCGCGAATTTTTTGGGCCTAAAGTTTATCGCAGAAGGATTGATGAGGCAGCTACATTTCTTAATAGAGTTACTGAATCTTACAGGGATTTTAGGAAGAGTTACACAGAAAACCCCGAGTTTCGAGAAAAAATTGACTTTGATGTCAGAAGGCTGGCTGGCGACCACAATAGATCTTCAGGAAGTCATTTGGTGGGGTTCCTCCCAGAACATTAGCATCCCCAGTCAGGATTCAAAGCGTAGATTGTAGCATTTATGTGAGAGTATAGAGAGGTATACAGAGAATCTTTAGTAAAATGCGAAAGGAATAAGAAAAAAAAGATTTTTCTCTTGCTGAAAGGAGTTTTTACTTTTCTTTACCCATTGCGTAAATTGCTTTCAAGGCAACGATGATTGCAGCTGGGGCAACAAAGGTGGATATGTTTGGAAGGATCGCACCAATGTAGTATCCAATGTACGGAAGAGTGTTCAATCCAGCTGTACCGGTTAAAATGCCTGTCAAAAGCAGGGCTGCAGCGGCGACAAGAAAGTCGGTAGTCTCCTTGTCGGAGATGTTCAGGAATCCCACAAGGATACCCAAAAGAACCAATACCAATCTGGCTGATTCATTATAGGCGCCAAAGACTCCTGCGAGTACTGCTACAGCAACTCCTATGATAAAGGACCATTGTCCTATTGTCTCCATGTTCATTTGTTTTTTGGCCATAGTCACTATAATAAGTATCTATTTAATATTTTAATACTCTCCCAATCTATATACTAGACTACTGTTTAGGGTCAAAAATAAAGCTTAATATTTCAAGATACGATATACTTATGCCGAGCATAGAAGAAACTGCAGACGAATTGCAGAAGACTTTTAGCAGTGGCGGGAAGGAATGCACGGTTGCGGTTGTTAACGGAAAAATTGAGCTTGATTATTTTAACGAGGGAAAATCTGCCCGTGAGAAGAAGATTCTAAGCCAGGAGGAAGCAGAATTGCTTATTGACGCAGTTTACAAATTATATGGCCTCAGTAGGGGACAGTCGCCAAATCCTGCACCTTTCAAGGGGGGGATTGTCTAGAGATAAAAATGCCAAAGAAGAAAAAGCAGAGGAAGGAAAAATTCAATTCCAACATTGCCATCGCCGCAGCGATTTTTTTGCTTTTTGTTGCGCTTCTTGACAGTGAGACTTCTCTTGTCTTTGCCGCCCTTGGGATGGTCCTGATATTTCTTTTAGGATGGAAGTAAAGCCTGGGAGATATCGACATTACAAGGGCAATTTTTATGAGGTTCTGGGAACCGGGCGCCACAGCGAAACCTTAGAGGAAGTTGTCATCTACCAGGCAGAATATGACTCGAAGGAATTTGGCAATAATGCAATATGGGTGAGGCCAAAGGAGATGTTTCTGGAGCTTGTTGAGGTTAATGGAAAGAAGGTGCCGAGGTTTGAGTTTGTTGGCTAACCTCAAGAACTAATATATATGCAAAGGTAGTTAATTATGACATTTTACGTTCCAACCGGCAGTAAAAATCCTCATTTTTATGCAGCGGAGTTATTTTTCGACCCACCGATTGGTTCCTTGGGTATGGCTACTTCTTCCGGATTGCATATGCAGGAAGGTGTGGGTTTTATCCAGTTCTTCCCTTACACAACAAGTGCTTTTGACAAGCCGGTTCTGCACAGGCCTTCTGATTTTAGGATAGCTAATTTCGATTATTCAGGCCTAGTTACTGAGTTGTATCTGGCAAGAGAAGGCAATACTAATCTGGAGAACCTTCAGCCTTTGTACTGGCATCAGGAACCGGAATGCCAGGTGGATACCTTTGGGGATTACTTAAATGAAAATATGGCTTTTGGTGAGATTAACTCCCTTGGAGGGGTCTATCCTGCTAAGGTGCTTGTGCTTAACGATTCTTTACTCAGGACAAACGTGAGCGGGGCACTAACTGCCTTTCTGAGTGGCAGGCGCTCTCTGGACGCAGGGCATTACTATGACTATATGGTTTCACCAAGTGATTATCCTAAATTGGATATTGTGGGGCTGAATTGCATTCCAGTAGAATTGGCAAAATCATAAAAAGGAAGGTACTTTTATGAAAGTCCTTTTTGTCTGCAGGGGAAACGTGGGCCGAAGCCAGATGGCAGCAGAGCTTTTTACGAAATGCACTGGAATCAAGGCGGACTCTGCTGGAACTTTAGTGGAGGCGCCGGGAAGCACGCTTCAGGACTTGTGGAACATCAGCCCCGGAGTAGAGCCGATTGTCCGGTTTATGAAAGAGGAGGGGTGTGATGCCACGAAAAATGTCCGGCGCCAGATAACTCCCGAAATGGCTTCGGGTTACGACAGGATTATCGTGATGGCTGAAATGGAAACGGTTCCTGATTACCTCAGGGAAAACAAAGCAACTGAGTTCTGGGAAGTTGAAGACCCCAAGGGCATGGATGACGAGGGCTACAGGAAAGTTATTGCAGACATTAAGCGGAAGATTGGTGAGTTTGTTGAGAGGAATAAGCTTCCGGTTGTCTGTGATTTCAAGTAGCCCCTCAGTAAAATTTGCTATAAATACTCCTTAATACAACGATATAATGGTGACAAAATGGCACTAGGAGAAAAATACTTCGCTAAAGTGGGGAACTGGGTGAAAAAGGCGACAAGCCAGCGGTCGGCTGACATTGGAGCGGAAGCCATGCTTGTTCCAGGAACTTACCTTTTGGTTGAAGGAGATGGAGTCTTTTCGTGGCTTGGGCTTGCAATCGACGCTTTAGCAGTTTACCAGCTCCATAAATCCGGGGCACTTGGCGGCGCATATGACCGGGTTTTTGGCGGGAAGGAAAAGAAGAGCCCCTACCAAGCGTATCAGGACCTTTATGAGGCAGCAGGGCAGTAAAAGGCAGTAAAAGAAGTTCCCAAATACTAGTTTTTGGCTTATTTCTGAAAGTGTCTACGCCTCTATAGAGAAACTTAAGATATTTAAATATTTACTATATAATGATAACTAGCGTAAAGATTCTGGAAGGCTTTGAAGCTACCCAAAATGTGGGGTATGGAAAGCGGGAAGGATATCACCTAGATGCTTTTGAGATAGGACATGTGCTAGACACCAATAGCAATTTAGTGGTTTTGATTGGTGACAACGGAAGTGGAAAGACCACCTTCCTGAGAAAGCTCCATTCACAAGAACATAACTCTTTTTGGGAGAGACATCTGAAAGATTCCTCAGCATTACTCAAAAGTCCTTATTTTGAAATTAGTCACAGTAATGAGAAGAATCAGCCGCCTATATGGTACAGCGAAGAAAAACAGCCCCTGGATGGTGATTCTATTGAGTCGCAAATAAGACTTAGGGGTGGCAGGGATAATACAAAGAATGATCACCTGAAGACCTACTCTTCCGGACAGTATTCCATATATCAACTAGACACCCTTTTTAGAGAACTAAAGAGAAAGTCCCATATGACCTATCTCTTTGACCAGCCGGAAGACGGAATTTCTATGTTTAGAAGGCAGGCCTTGGTCGATGCCTTTTCAAATTGTGCATTTGGAGGGGGCGTGCAGATATTTGTTGCGACACATGAGCCAAGATTTCTGAATGTAGAAGGAGCAAAAATCATAAACCTTGAAGACAAGCCCGCACAGTCCTATGAAGGAGGGAAATTTGACATAACCCGATATATGAAACCTATGGAGAGCTTGAGTCAAGGGTTATTTCCATAAGTCAGTTTAGCAACTTTCAGAGGTAGCTTATTTTTCTAGATTTGTCGGTTTTTTGGTGTGTTGTTTAAATAGGCCCAAATCCAAATTAATTGGGGTGGCATGACGACAGGGGCATTTGCTGGTCTGGGCGACAGAGGCCTTTTTGGAGAAATATTATTGCAGGAGGTTGGTGTAGCTAGCTTTGAAACTTATGCTTCTGACAAGCTTTTGGTGGCTCTACACCGTTTTTTGGTAGATACTACAGGCGCCGGGTTTACCCGATACCGTAAAATTGGTCTGAACGCCTTCGGAGGATTTGAAGAGGGCTTCGTACCTGAAAGAACAAGCAGAACCGAATCTGGACCGGGAAGGTTTGCTTTAGTTCAAATGAAACCGGATCTATTGCGTTTCAAGGATTTGCTCCCAGAAAGGCCTGCAAAGATTTTTGCTTTTCCTAGTGCTTAGGTATAAGACAAGCGACCTTGCCACCCCAAGCCGGCTTTTGAAAATATTTTTACTTTGAAATAGAGATAATTGCTCTTTAGTTTTATTCTGATGCCTGAACTTATGGCATACTACGGGCTTGATGGAGACAATGCGCCAAGGTATCACGGGAATTACCTCGGTTCAGCGCAAGACGGCGGCATTCGGGAGAGATTCTC
>JAFGCN010000013.1 GCA_016932615.1 Candidatus Aenigmatarchaeota archaeon | reverse complement strand
ATGGAAAAACGCTCGAAGAAATCAAAGGCTACTGCAGTTTCTGATAAACAGGCAAAAGCCTTGAAAGCAAAAAGCGATTCGAGAGCAGAAAAAGCGGCCGCGGAAGAGAAGGCGCCAGAGGAAACCCCTGCAGCTGAAAAGCCGCACGTGGCCAAAACGCCAAAAAAGCCATTTATCGAGGCGATAAGGTCAAATGAAGGGCACATGAAAAAGATTTCCCTTGCCTTCTCCCTTCTGGCAGTTATTTTAATATTCTGGGGCGCATTTTCGGTCAGGATGGCTACCGCTGATGAGCAGTACCTTCTTGGAGCGGACGACCCGTTTTACTGGTCCCGGCTTGCGCAGTACATCGTGGATGGGAATATCCCGGAGTATGACCAGCTCCGGCTGCACCCTGAATACGAGCCGCTCACCTTTGGGCTTTTCCCCTATTTCGTCGCATGGTCATACAATATTGTCCATGCCGTAAACGGGGTTGACTTTTACCGGTTCCTTTTCTGGGTGTCACCTTTCTTTGCGGCGCTGGCAGTTTTCCCGGCGTTCTGGATAGGAAAAGAGCTTCATTCCAACAAGGCGGGGATTTTTGCCGCTTTTTTCGTGGGCTTTACGCCATCTTTCCTATTCCGTTCGATGGCAGGATACCTTGACACGGACTGCTTTGTCGTATTCTTCTCGATGCTTGTCGTGGCGCTCTTTCTGGCGGCTTATAACCGCGTCGACACAAAGAACTGGAAAAAGCCCGCTCCAATAATCCTTGCGATTCTTGCCGGCGTTTCGATGGCGCTTTTTGCCCTTGTCTGGTCGGGCTTCTCGTATATGCCTTGGCTTTTTGCCGGGCTTTTTGGTTTCCAGTGGGTTTACAATGTTTTCCTGGCAGAAGGGTCAGACATTAAGAATAAAGTTAAAAACAGCATGGGCTTCTTCAAGAGCCATGTGCTTATCTATGCCCTGATGTTCCTTGCTTTTTTGGCAACTTACTATCCGATGCCTTATGTGCTATCAAACCTTTCAGCTCCAGACCCGATTCAGCAGGTTATCGGCGTTACAAGCTTCTTCCAGACCGCAAAAGCCGAAGGGGGAATCTTCCCTAACGTGTGGATTTCCATTTCCGAGGAGATGAGCGCGTCATTCAGCGAGGTTGTAGGAAGGGTCCACCCTGTGATTTTCGGGTTCGGGCTTCTTGGCCTGATATTTTTGATGTTCCTGTTTTTCCAGAACTTGGGGAAAAAATCCATCTACCCCGAAACCTTCTTTTTCATGTTTATCTGGATTGCCCCGACTCTTTACGGGAGCTTATGGGCTGTCAGGTTCACCCAGCTTCTGGCGCTTCCTATGGCAATCTGCGCAGGGCTTGCAGTGGCGATTATTTTTGACGCGATATTCCGGCTGGAAAACTACGGGGACAATAAAGCCCTATTGAAAAAAGCGTCCTGGATTATCGCCGCCTTGTTTTCAGTTTTCCTTCTTTACGCGCTCGTGCTTGGAAACGACGCCAATTACACTTCAATCTACAAGGCAGACGAAATGTCTGCAAACTCATTTGGCTCGGGCGCCACTTCGGGGTGGGTTACCTCGATGTCTTGGCTCAAGAACAATTCCGCTGAATGCTCGGTAGTTGCGACTTACTGGGACCCTGGCTACCTCATAGCTTCCCTTTCGGAAAGGACGACTGTTTACGATGGCGGAACGCAGAACAACCAAAGGGTTACTTCGATTGAAGATTTGAACGGGCTTGACTGCATGAAGGATCGGCAGGGCTACCTTATAGACGAGGAGGGGCTTAGCGACTGGTGCGACACGTATGGAACCCACAGCAGTGTCTACTGCTCTCTTATCGGGACTCCTGACGCGCCAAAGCAGTACTGCGTGACTTCAAGGATGCAGGACATGGCAGGCGCACTTTATACCTCTGACGAGGTAAAGGCGGCAAAAGTTTTGGAGTCGTACCTTGGAGACTGCACCGAAATCTACTTCCTTGCCTCAAACGACCTGATTGGAAAATCGACTTGGTGGACTTACTTTTCCAACTGGGACCCTGTTAAGGGCCAGGGAACAGCTTACCCGTATTCAATGTCCGGGCTTACAGGACAAAAGCAGCTTATGCTTGAGAACGGAACCGCCCTTGAATATGGCCCGTTTTACCTGAAAATCACCGTAAAAGACGGAATGCAGAAGGTCGAGCCGCTTCTTCTTCAGAATGGGATGTGGCTTGGTATAAAGGCGCTTATCTTCTATGACAACGGAACTGCAGTCCGGCTGGATTACCCTGACGCGCCGGTTCCAGGCGTTCTTTGGGTCGACCCAACATTCCGGCTTGTAATCTATATGCCTGCCCAGACGGAGAACTCGATGTTTACGAGGATGTTTTTCTTTGAGGGCGAGGGATTCGAATATTTCGAAAAGGTCTATTCCAACTCTGAGATAAAACTGTTCAAGCTTAATCTTGAAAAGCTGAAGGAGGACTATCCTGAAGTTAAGTAGGTTACAGGACAAGCCCTGAAGTTAGGTAGGTCATGGGGCAAGTCCTGAGGCGAAGTAGTTTTTCAGGACAAGCCCAGAGGTTAAATAAATTACTGGGCAAGTCCCGAGGTTAAGTGATTGCTTGGGGCGTTTGCATAATTTTACCTGGCGTTTGGAACGCAAATTTGGTAATTTGGGTCCAGGGGCACTTCTTCGGAAAGGCAGAATTTTTTGAGGTCATCTTTCCATGGCTCCGTAGAGGATCGCATCCAAAATGAAGCATATTCTCCCATGAAATCATCAAACAAAGGGGCCTTTATCTTATAGAATATGAGTCTTTTTTCATTTGGGAGTATAATGCCTACCAGAACCTTCCTGGAAGTTGTGAAATCGGGTGGGGAGGGAAAGTCTTCGGTAGGATGTGAGTGAAGAATGCCAATCTTGTATCCCGGATAATTTTTCAGGACGGAAGAATTCATTCTTCCGGGAGAAATGCCTCCTACGCACCCGAAAAATGAAATATCCTTTATCAGTCCCGGCTGTAAAGTTTTACTCAATATAAGAGAACCGTATTCGCAGCCGTCTGACAATGATTTGTCCACGATTGTATTGACCGAGGTTTGTAGTTCCTGGAGGCACACTTTGTATGGGCCACACAAATCGGTGTATCTTGTTGGATTGAGGGGGCCGCAGCTAAGGTATGCCTCTCTGCCTTTCTTGTCGAGATATCCCTGCCCCTCATATCGAGAGGTCTTAGTAAAGTAGGGATCAAACAGTAAAGGTTCCTCTTCAAATAGAAGCATATGGGATGTGGAGACCATAGTTTACTACAGTTGAATAGAATTTATCTCAGTAATCTCAAATAATCAACTGCCTGCTGTGGACGCGAGTGGCCCTGGGACATTCCAGGTTACCCGCTTAAGCATTCTTCGGTCCGTTGCAAGTCTCTGATAAAATCTCTGTGGATTGTCTGGATATTGCCTAAATAATGCAGGACTGGCAGAATGTTTCGCTCCAGGTATTTCAACGATTTTCTTGCTTCGGGGCTCATCTTTTGCTCTATCTTTCTATTTACGGACACTATGGGGTACCTAAGCGTTTTGCGTGAAGTGCTTCCGTCTGGATGGATTTGAGTGATTGTTATGGGAAGTTCCCCTAGCGTTGAAAACAAATTACTGGGGTCTGTGAATGCTCCAGCCCCGAATTCCTTGAAAAGCAGGTCTCCCAAGAAATAACCCTCCAGGTGAGTTAAGTGGTACTCGGAGTCTTCCCCCAGAAGGTTTACGTCTTTCTCCACTTCTGGAGTTGCTATCTCTGCCCGGTATGTGGAAATATGGGACTTCCATTTTTCCTTATTTTTTGAGAACAAGTCCGGATCATGAAACGGCTTGCCTTGGCTATATACTGACTCAAGAAAAAGCCGCATTTTGCCCAGATTATTTCTGCTTATTCTGATGGCCTTGGCATCTTCTGCAACATTGGGTAAATTGTTTGGATACGTGTCCACCGAGTATCCGTATCTGGTGTTTCTAAATAAGTCTTCCCCAATGTGCTTGGCAACACGGTCATAATATTCATCAATTATGAAATTTTCCGGCCTATAGAGATTTTCAGCAAAAAGGTGGCCTCCTTCCGCAAACAGCGTGCTTGCCACTTCCTGTGGAGTGCCTTCCAGTTCAGTGTCTACACGTATGGTCTTCTTTAAAGAATTATAGGCTCCATTGTGGCCTCCGGGTATTTTGGAAGTCTCAACGGAATACAGGTTATTTCTTATAATATCTCTAAATCGTTCCTTGGCCACTTTTCTTCCCAGGGCAGGAAGGACCAGGTTATATGCCAGGTGGTCCAGCGATACCTCAGTGGTTATTTTCTCTCCTGTTCCCGGGACTTTTGCTTCCTGCGTAACAAAGCCATAGTCGTATCTTCCAGGGAGTTCTTCCATAGGCAGAGTTTCATGAGACATAATATACAAATATTTATATACCACTATATAGAGGTACTTATCTTAAAAGCCCTAAACAATCAACCGCCCGCTAAGGCACAGCTTTCTCACGGTCACCCCAGAGTTTGAAGTAGTTGCTGTAAAAAATACTTTCTCTTTCTTTCTCGCCCAGTTCTAGCCCATTTATGAATGCAATCTCTTTTCCAGTATCGGTCCATGGCCAGTCGGAGCCGAAGAGAACGTGTTCAGGATTACTGGGGATTATCTTTGCGGCATTTTTTCTGGACGCTTTGAGCGTATGGAACGTAAGGCCGCTGCTGTCCGTGTAGAGATTATCGTGTTCGCATTTTCCTAGAGCATTTATTATCTGCTCATCACCACGTGCAAGATGGGCTACCTGGAACTTGATTCCATCATAGCGGTTGACTGTTTTCAGGAAATTGCTGGGCAGATGCCAGATGTCGTCATCTACTTTCCTGAAAACTCCTTTAGTTCTGGCCTTTTGTGGTGGAGGGTGGAGAATCATATTCAGATTGTTTTCGTCCATATATTCCAGAAGACCTTCCGTTGGCTCGCCATAATAGAACTTTATGCCCTTGAACCCTTCAAAGCTGTCAAGGTCGGAAAGCTTGAAATTGTGGTTTGCCAGGGGAATGAAATCTATCCTTTCATCTTCCAGCCCGTAGATTTTCCGGTTTGCCTTTTTGTAATTGACCGGTCGCAGGGGCTTTCTGCTCAAGTCTTCATAAATTCGTGGGAAAATTGCCCCCAGTGCCAGGGCTTGAGCGCTCAGGATTGTTTCCACGCAAGGATTGTAGAGTAAATAGGGCAGGCTTAGGGCGGCAATTGTGGTTAGTAGGTCTTTTCCAGTTTCGTATGGGTCTGGCTGTGGAAATAAAATGCTCTTTTTGATATTGTATTTATCGAGGTCTTTTACAAGCCCACTGTAGGTGCATCTTAGCTTTGGGATAGTCAGGCGGCCCAGGGAGCCGTGAATGCTGTTCCTGCCGAAGTGGCGGTGGGCATCGTTTATGGCTAAAGTCATAATAATTTCATAGTAGTAAACCTTAAGTTGTGTCGAAAGTGGCGGATTTATCTCAGTAATCCCAAACAATCAACCGCCTGCTCTGGAAACTCGAAGGCGGGGACATGGCAATCTTCTAAGAAGAGCCGGGCCCTTGTGGTCTCCTTTCCTCCGATAAACACGCAGACCAGGTTTTTGAATTTTCTAAGACGCCGGGCGGTTTCCCTTGGGTCGGTCATTTCCTGCGGCGTAAGAATAACTAAGACATTTGCTTTTTCGCCTGATAGAATCTTCATGGCTTTTTCGTACCGGTCTGGCGTTGCGTCGCCTAGTATATCGACAGGATTCGAGCGGCTCCAGTTTTCGGGAAGAAGGGCGCTTAGCTTTTTCATTGTCTCGCCAGAAAGCTTCTTTAGGGGAATGTTTGCTTCAGAGAGCAGGTCTGCTGTTGCTGTCGCTGGCCCGCCTGCATTCGAAAGGATAATGACGGGTTTTCTTTTCAGCTTGCTCATCTTGAGGAAAAGGAACAGGTCCTTTAGGTTTTTCATCTCGGTAACCCCTACCTGCCTGAAAACATCCCTGTAGATGGAGTAGCTTCCTGCCATTGCGCCGGTGTGGGTTTTAGCAGCCTTTATTCCCGCTTCGGTCTTTCCGACTTTAAGCGCATAAATCGGCTTCTTTGATTTCTTTGCCGCTTCAATGAAGGCCTTTCCGTCGCTAAGCCCCTCGATATACATGATAATCTTCTGCGTGCTTCGGTCTGTTTCAAGATAGCTTATCAGCTCGGGAAAGGACAGATCATAAGCGTTTCCGACAGAGATTATCTTGGAGAAGCCCAGCTTATGGCTGATGCTCCAGTCGATTATGGACGAGCAGATGGCGCCAGACTGGGAAATAAGGGCATACTCTCCATTTAGAGCGGGACGCATGAAGGTTGCGTTAAGTTCCCTTGAAGGGACCTGTATGCCGATGCAGTTAGGGCCAAGAAGCCGGATATCATTTTCTCTTGCCGCCGCAAGAACTGCGTCTTTAAGCTTGTAATTTCCGACCTCTGAAAAGCCGCTTGAAATTATGACTGCCGTCTTGAGGTTTTCTGCGTTTCTCAACATCTGCGGGATAAACTCTGCCCTTATGGCGATTACTGCCATATCGACGGGCTTTCCTATTGACTCGACGCTTGGGTAGCACTGGTGCCCGAATATATGCCTCGTGTTTGGGTTGACCGGGTAGAGCTTTCCGTGAAAGTGCATCAGGTTTTTGAGAATTATGCTGCCCACTTTCTGCTTGTTTCTCGAAGCGCCGACTACGGCAATGCTTTTTGGGTTCAAGAGCGGCTCCAAATCCATAAGATTATCTGATTATTAAGCTTATGAAGCCGGCAACTATTGGTTTTCATAATTTTCAGTTGCACTTTCCGTGGAATCGATTTTCTTCCTGCGCCTCCAGTCTGCGACCTTGTTTACTGAGGCCTTTCCAAGCCCATAGGTTATCCCCATAATGGCGACTCCTACAAGGAAAGCTGCTCCCATAAGATAAGGGTTTGTTGGGTCTGTTTGACAATCCCAGTCAAGGTCAACTGGCTTGTAGTCTGTTATTTCATGGCCAGTAAGCTTTTCAACAAGCTCGGTTGTTTTTTGTACCAAGTCTGCGCCGACCTGATTGAAATCACCATACAAGGAGACGGTTTCCGCACCTTCAGGCAGGTTTAGTTCAGGTAGTTTCTCTGAAATTGACTCTGCAGAAAGCTCTGCATTGAGAACTGAGGCTGCATCACCAAATAAAAGCCCGGAGCCGGCTACCGTTAGCGGAAGAGACTTTCTTTTTTTGCCTTCACTCAGAAGATAATACCCCAAAGGCATCGACCAGAGGTAGGGGGCTAACAAGACTACATCCTGCGCAGGCCATGGGCCTGTCGTAGCCATATCAGTCACGCCTTCTATGACCGCATCATTTGTCCCCCCGGTGAGAACATTTGCCGCAGCATGGGTGTATTCATGTGGCAATGAAATTCTAGGAATGGAATATAGCGCTACGGCTGCGGCAGGAACCGCTGCCACGTTAAGCGCCCTTTTGGTGTTTTTGCCCCCAGGCAAAAGCTCAGTGTAATTCAAGTCGCGCCAGAGTTCT
>JAFGCN010000012.1 GCA_016932615.1 Candidatus Aenigmatarchaeota archaeon | reverse complement strand
GAAAAGGGGCAACTTAGCAAGCTTCAGATTCTCGGTCCCTATGGCGAAACCATCAGCTTTCAGCCCTGCACGGATGAAACTTCCGGGGCGGCAAAAGACGCCGACGGATACTATTTGCTCGACGGAGGGTGGCTTTGCAAAAAAGGGGATGCAGGCTACTACCTATACAACCCCTATGCCTTCTGCAAGCTTGACGGCGAAAACCTGCCATCGGATCCAAAGCCCGGATATCTGGAAAACCGCATTCCTTCAGGGACGCTAAAAAGAAAATGGGCGTTCATTGAATACGAGCGCGAAAAGCAGTATGCCTGGGACCTGGCAAAGCAGGCCATAGACAGCGCCCAGATGTCGTTTAAGGGGGCGGGGCTTGGAACCGGCTCCGGGGCATCGGGCAGCGGCTCAAGCGGTGGAGCCACTGAAGACGGCTCTTCCACGCCGGAAGACGAGAGCGCGTCCGGAACAACCGGAACAGAAGCGGAGGAAAAATATACCGTACAGCTTCCGTCCGAGTTCTGGAGAATGTCCAACTGCAAGAACTGCAAAAATCTCTGCTGGGCGAAGCTTGGCGCCATTGACCTTCCGGGGAGCAAAAATGAGGGTGATGAAAACTATATCTGCAACCACAAAGACCTCTTGCCTTCGGGGTATCTCTGCAAGGGGGAAGACCCGGAATGTGTAATTACCATGTCCCTGCTTTCAAGCGCCGGCGCCGTGAAAGTCCAGTGCCCCTGCACAAGATAGTGGCTTCATGCATATTCTTGAAAAAAGAAGTATGGATTATGGTTAACATCAGCTCACTGCCCATGTGGGTGATTATACTTGCTTCGGCGGTTCTGCTAATGGTGATTTTTACAAAAGTGCTTAACATAGACGTGCTTGGAAACATCAGCTCGATGATTATGGGTCTTGCAAGAAACATTCTTGCAAGCGTCTCGTTCTAAAATGGCAGAAATCACGGACAAGCTGCTGACCCAAGTCGTCCTGATACTTATACTCCTAGCAGTCCTCCTTTCGCTCTACGCCTATATCCAAAGGTCTGCCGAAAACACAAACCTGGTGCAGGATGCAGATGAAAGAATCGACATCATCGTGTCAGACAGGGTTCCTGCAGGGTGCTTCATCCCACCAGGAGACGACGGAGAAGAAATATATAATGCTATCGAAAAATCCGACCTTAAGGACCAGTGCCTCAAAATGGAAGACACTCTGCTCGGCGGGGAATATGTCGGCTGGAGTGAGATAAAAGCCAAGTCTGCATACGGGATTAAGCTTGACGGCTATTGCAGCGAAAAGAAGAGAGCTACCTGCCTTACGCTGGAGGAAAAAATCATTGAAGGGGATTCCTCTGATGAAAAACGAAACCTCGAGTTTGGATATGAAACGCAGACAAAGGTTGGAAGCGGGGTAAATGACAAGGAGTTTGTTGAAACAGGCAAGACCCCCCAGGTATTTGTAGTGGAAAGAGGGCGGGAGGCGCGCCTGTCGCTATATGCCGGGGTGAGGGTTGGCGGAAACAGGACTGTTCAAAAGATTACCGGCGCCCTTTACAAAGGCACGGTTGGCGAAAGCGAGCTTATAAGCAACTTGGTTGGTGAGGAGAAAAGCTGCTACACAGGAGAAAACTTCAACTGCTACCAGTCAAGCCGGGATGCGGAAAAATGCCACTGCAGCGAAACGCTAAGGTACTATGAAGAAGATCCCCTTGACCTGTGCAAGAACTGCGGGCTTCTCGGCGGAAGCGGAAGCGATTTTTCCTCCGGATGCGAAGAAGGCCAGAAACGAAGCGCTTACCTCTTATGTGAAATCTCAGGGAAAGAGGAATGCGAAGCCCTTACTGCCTGCCCCAACTGTCCCGATATGTTCAAAAGCCCCGAGATAGAGCTTGACACCTGCAAAGGGCTTAGCAGCGCAAAAAGGGAGGGCTGCCTGAAATACCTTGAGTTCGAGAAAAATGTTTTTCAGATTGTCTCACCCAATTACACTATTGTAAAGCTTGGCGACGTGCAGCTTACTGACCCCACCTTTAGGGGAACTGCCTATGCCTCTGCCTCCGTAACTGTGACAGAGCCGGCTACAGCCCTGAGCTGCTACAGCCCTGAACGGCTAAACGACTACCTCCAGTGCTGCAACGAGTTCTGCAAGGAGGGAAACTCCAGAAGTCTGGAATGCAAAAAGCCGGAATTTGCCTGCACCGTTCCCGTAGACCCTGCCTGCACGGGCGCAACCTGCCCTGCACCCGAAACCACCTGCCAGGACAAGCTTGAGTGCTCTACAACCCAGGCACTTAGTGATGAGAACCGTTATGTCCTGTGCAAAAACTTCTGCTCATCGCAGGACGCCTACTACAGCGAGCCCGCAGAAAGCGGCTACCCTGACAGAAAGCTCTGCACTGAAGGCTGCGACTGGGCCTACCGCATGGAAAACCAGTATGGCGAGTTAAGCATCAAAAACATACAAGCAGTCTTCATAATGGACACCTCCATAAGCATGGATGACGAGTGGGCTGAGCTTTGCGCTGCAATAGAGACACTTGGAGAGGAGATGCAGGATGAGGGTTACAACATCAAGGTCTGGGTATATTCACTTGGCCAGGACCGGACATGCGGCGGCCTTTCCTTCTTCGATGATGCAACCTACGGAACAATTCCGGGCCATGAAGAAAGCTGGGGGCCTGGGGCTGCATGGGTGATGAACGAAGCAAACCACCGCTGGGATGACGTGCCTTCCCAGAGGATAATATTTGTCGTGGGCGATGAAGGGCCATATGAAGGGGGAACCTGCGCAGAAGGCCGCTCTGGAACCGACTGTGTCGGCGTGATAAATTCAGAGGAAGACATTAACTCTGTGGCTGTTGCCGCAAACATGGCAAAGGAGGCCGGAAGAAACATCCGGATATACGGGCTCTGGGGGGACATGGACCACATACCAACGGACGGCGACAAACAACTCATTGAGAAGATGTTTTCAGACATTTCAGTTCCAACTGGTGGGTCTGCCCGGCATTTCAGGGCAAGCCAGGACATAAAAGACCTTCTTACCAGCTCCGTAAGCCGTGGGGCGGCATTCGACAAGGGATACAACAAATACACTGATTTATCAAAAGAGGAAAACCGCATAGAGCCAGACACCCCGCTACTTTTCAAGAGGGGGTATGAAGAGGTCTATTCGGGGCTGGTTTACATAGTTGACTGGGACCCCTCAGGAAGGGCTGATTGGAGCTACCCTTACGTCGAGAGAGGAGAAACGCACTGGGACCAGATAAAGATGCAAAAGCAAAACCTGGACGGGACAACTGAAGCCCACTCAAAGACCATAGGCGCGCATATCGCCGATAAGATTAAGGAATTGTACGGATGATTATGGAAAATAAAGGCAAATCCCCCCACATGAAAGGGGAAATGCATGACCTTACGAGAAACCTTGTGCTGCTTTTAATCCTTTTTGTCGTGCTTATATCAATTGCCGTCCTGGTAAGCGGACATGCTGTGGCGCTTGCAAAATCCATTGCGTCAAGCATCGGGCTGATTGCCCCAACGATAAGCTAGACCATGCCACAATCTAAATGAATAATAAATTAGCTCTGGTAATACAGGTAAACCTTCGCTCCCTCGAGACGGAAGTCGCTGCCTGAAACAAACTTTATCGTGTTTTCCTCTGGCACCAGGTCTTTTCTTGAAAGCTTTATGTTAGTCCTGCCGGAGCAGTCGCGCCCGTTATAAAAAGACGCGCCATTGAGGAATATTTCCAGGTCTGCGGGGTACACCGAGTCAAACTTCAATTCTCCCTTGTAGAAGGAATTATACACATAGTGCGGGACGTCAAACTCATACTCCGAGGCCTCCCGTGTTCGGTAGGAATACTCAAGCCCCAGATCGGAAAGCTCATATTTTGAAGGTGCCCAGACCCTCCATCCGGAAGAAGATGTGCTGATATGAACAACCGAAGTCTTTTGCATGCCTGAAACGTCTACTCTGTAGCTTCCCCTGATAGACCTGTCAAGATAAAGTGTGGAGTTGTCAAGCGTAACTGTGAGGTCCCCGTAATTGTTAGTCTCGTCCACATCAAATGTTATTGCCGCCCCCTCAAGGTTCTCGGCAACTGAAGGGTCCAGGTCAATTTTTCTTGCGTAATTGGTAGAGCCGAAGAAAAACCCGTTCTGGACAGAAACCTGGTCCTGAAAGACCTCTTGAGTCCTTACAATCCTTTCCTCGGAAATTATGTCGCCAAGGTCGATTTCCTTCCAGAGAATATCCTCTGCCCTGTAATCCTTGGAGGAGTCAGCCCCGAAGGTTTTTGAGTCTGAGATAATCGAAACTTCAGGCCCCCCAAAGAAGGCAAACAAGAGGAACATAATGAAAAGCCCTGCAAACAGGAAGGCATATAACTCATCCATAAACTAAAAGGGAAGAATATATTTAGTAGGTACCCCAAAGAAACATAAGCAGGCAATGCCGGACTATTGGCCCTCAAAAACAAGCTCTATTGCCTCGAACATGCCCTTGCTTACTTCCTCATACTGCTTCATATAGTCCGAAAAAAGGTCGTGGTAGAATGACTTTTTGACAAACTCCTTGAACATGTTTCCCACAATGCTTTCGCACAGGTTTAGCTTCTCCCTTAGGTACACCGGGTCAAGGCGGGAAACTGTGGCCCTGATTGACACCAGGGTTGTGTCATAAGACGTAAGCGTTACAATAACCCTGAACTCAAAATTCTTGTCTATCGGTAAGCGCCCCTCAAACTCGACCTCCGCGCCCCCGGGGAGGGTCTTGTAATAGACGAGGCGTATATCCCGATAGGTCAGCCCAAGCCGCTGTGCAATAATAAACCTTACCTTATCCTGCTTTTCCTTATCCAGGGGAGTATCTGAATCAAATGACCTGTCAAAGCACGTCTCTTCGAAAAGATAACGATACATAAATTAATAACTCCTTACATTTATGATAAGCGAAATCATCAAAAAGCCGCCAGTAGCTTCCCCAGAAGATACTTTCGGCAAGATAGCCCCAAGGATGAAGGGTATCCTGGGCCTGCCGGTTCTTGACGGCAAGGATTACATTGGAATGGTTTACTTACGGGACCTTGTAGTGAGGGATTTTGACACAGGAACGAAAATTTCCGGCTTTCTGAAAAGGCCAAACAAACTCGAGAAAAATGCCGCAAAAGAAAAGCTCATGGAGGCATTTATGGAGTATCCTGTTTTGCCTGTTTTCGAGCATGGCGCTTACCTGGGGGTCATTGAACTTAATGATTTTTTGAAGCTTTTAAAGCCAAATGGAAAGGCCTGCGAATATTCTGTCGAGGCCGAAGTAATTCCTTTCGAAAGCGACATTGGCACCGCAAGAAACCTTCTGAAAGCAAATGACGCAATTCTTGTAAGCGAGAATGATGAGCTTGTTGGAGGAATTGACCTGTTTTCGCTTGCAAGGCAGATTATACCAAAGGAGGATAATACTCTCGCCGTGCAGAAAATATCCGAGAAAAGCATACAGGTCCGGCCGGTTACCGAAAAGTTTACTGCAGTAACACTTGAAACCGAGCTTTCCGAGGCGCTGGACCTTTTGGGCAAAAAATCCTATCTTGTCTGCGAGGATTATATTATAACCCCCAAAACGATACTTACCGGCCTAAGGTCAGAAAAGGAAGAAGGCAAAAACGAGGTGCTTGAGCTGGTCGGCTTTGACTTTGCAAACCAGGGCGATGGAGAGGTCAGCGCCTTTGAAGGCGCTCAGGTCATGAAGGAAATAGAGATGTTTGCAAACAGGACTCAGAAAATATTCAAACCGAGCGCAATCAAATTTCACCTTCAGGTCTCACAAAAGCCGGGAAAGGACATATATGAGCTTTACTCCAAAATCCTTACCGGCGGGCGTGTGATAAATGCACATGCCCAGGGCTACAAGATTATTGACCTTGTTCAGGACATAATCGAAAAGCTTGACACACAGCTTGAAAAAGATTGCAAGCCCCATGAAGGATACCGCAGGAAAGCCCGTAATTGAGCTTAAGCTAGGCCGCTAATTCCACTCCATCTCCTTCAGTTTCTCCCAGGGCTCTTTGCTTACGACAAAAGTGTGGTCTGCAAAAACAGGGCGGTAGTTTGACCAGGTGAACCTCTCATCAAGGTACACTATTACTGCCTTGTCGCTTTCCTTTCTTATTGCTCTCCCGCTTGCCTGGATTGCTTTCTGGACTGCAGGGTAGAGGTAGCCGTATTCCATTCCCTTTCCATACTGCTTGTCATAGCACTCGATTAAGCTCTTTGTCTCCAGGTCGGGCTTGGCAAGGGAGATTCCTGCGATAACAACTCCTTTAAGGACATTGTTGGGAAAGTCTATGCCCTGGTCGAATGAGCCGCCCTGAACGCCCAGGAGAAGGCCGCCATCGGAAAGGATAAATTGGTTCAGGAGGACTGCCTTCTGGTCCTTGCTTTGCTCGGCGTCCTCGATGAATTTCTGCTGGTGGTCTAGAAGGCGCTCCACCTGCTGCATGAATGCGTATGAAGGGAAAAAAGCAGCAACATTTCCTGAGAGGTTCGAGCATATTTTCTCTATAGCGCCAGCGTATGTCCTGTACTGGTCTTCTCCCCTCTGAGCATACCTTGTGGTGGCTATGGGCGCAATAATGTTCAGGCGGTTCTCCCTTGGAAACGAGCTTCTAAGAAGAATGGTCTCATAGTTTGGAACCCCCAGCAAGTCGCCGTACATCTTCAGCGGCTGGAGGGTTGCCGACATCAGTATTGTCGAGTGGGTTTCGGAAATCACTCCACCCGAAACAAGAGAAGGCATGAGGGCGGTGAGCCGGATTTCGTACCTGTCGCCCCCGTACGCCTTGACTCTCTTGGCGACGCGAGCATAGCTGTCGTTAGAAGCTATCCACTCCTCGATGAATTTTGCAAGAGAAGCGCAAAAACTCTTTTTCTTTCCCGCTTCCTTTGCCTGGTCGGAGACAAGCTTAAGCTCGTCCAGGAACTCAGCGCCAACTTGCCTGAAGATATTGCTCAGGTCGTCTTTCTGAAGATACGCCTCTTCCGAAAAGCCGAGGAGAACGCGCATTTCGTTGTGTATCCTTGACTGAAGTCCCATGATGTCGCCATATATTGCGCTTTTGAATTCTTTTGCTTCCTGCGCTGCCTTGTCCAGGACATACTCAGTTAGCTTAGATGAGATGAGGTCCCTTACTCTTGAGGGCAGCTGGTGGGCTTCGTCAACAATAACTATGGAATTTTCGAGCTTTTTGTTGATTTTTGCCAAAAATGTGTCGGCAATGTATGGGTTGAAAAGATGAAAATAGTCCCCAATTATGACATCGCTTCTCCTCGCAAGGAAACACGAGATTTCATAAGGGCAGAGCCCTGCGCATTGCTCCTTTAGCTCATCTGCTGCCAGAATACTGCCTGAAAGGGCATTAATTTTCTTCTGGGCGCTTTCCGTAAGCTCTCCCTTGGTGATGACGTTATTATAATACGCGCATTTGCCGTCTTTTTTCAGGAAATTGCATATCTCGTGAAAGTCGCTTCCGATCATGTCCTCCCCAAGGTAATTGCAAAGCCACAGCTTTCCGACCATGTCCGTGACTTTTACGTCCCCCATTTTCTTCAGGGCATTAAGGGCAATTGTGTGCTGGGAGTGGCGGGGTGTGAGGTAAAAAACCGTCAGCCCCTTCTCTTTAGCAAAATTCAACGTTGGGTAGAGGGCAGAGACGGTCTTTCCTATCCCTGTTGGCGCATGCACAAGGAGGTGTTTTTTGTTTTCAAGGCAGCTTGTAATCTTATCCATAAGCTCCTGCTGCCCAGGCCGCTTGGTTTCGAAAGGAAAATTGAGCATAATTGTGGTCAAAATTAAATTAGAGAAAGCGTGCCTTCCAGCCAATTAAAATGCCAAAAACAAAAGCGAGTTAAAATCTGTCCTATTTGCTGGTTGCGTAGGCCACAACTTTTTCAGCCACCTTTTTGTTCCTGCCAAAGTCGAACTTAAATACATCCTCTGAACCCAGTCCCTGGGCGTAAACTTCTGTTACGCCATCTTTCTCTTTTACTGTGGCGTAGAATGGAGTGGTCTTTACGCCCTGAAATCCAAGCGAAAGTACAGTACTTCCCCCAAGACGAGAGCTTACCCCAACAACAGTCCGAACTTTTGTCCCATCTGTAGCGTCATAACTTTCTGTCTGAGTGATGTTCCATCCATTTTTCTCAAGATTACTTTTGAGGTTCGAGTATATCTCATCTGCATCTGCCTTCACTCTGGCTCTTGCATCGCCTATCTCTGCCATATACATATAGCGCACTTCCAGTATATATTTGTTGGCAAAAGGGGTTTTTCAATGAAATTGTCCTTAAGTATATATTTTCCAGAACCGAAAAGTATTTATATATCATTCTACTTATTATTTAGTGCCTTTTTAAAGGAATATAGTTTCCTTACTAAGGGGTAATGCACTATGCGAATAAAGGAAGAAGCAGGGTTAACTTGTCCAGAATGCGGATCTGAAGAGATAATGGAGGATTCTCTTAAGGGAGAAAAAATCTGCTCCAGATGCGGGCTCATCCTGAACGACGGAATGATTGACACACAGCAGGACTGGAGGGCCTTCGACTCTGAAGACCTTGAAAAATCAGCAAGAACCGGTGCACCACTTACCAGAATGAGGCATGACAAGGGTATAGGAACAGAGATTGGCAAGAGCCAGGCAGAGCTTTTCAAAGTTTCTGCCGGTAAGCGTGGACAGTACTTCAGGATAAAGCAGTGGCAAAAACGGCTTGTATCCTCAAAAGACAGGAACTTCGGATATGCGCTAGCGGAGCTTGAGAGAATTGCCTCGGCATTGAACCTTCCCCGAAATCTTCAGGAGGAAGTAAGCTCAATGTACGAGAAGGCCTTGGAAGAAGGGCTAGTCAAGGGAAGGAGCATCGAAGCCGTAATCGGCTCGCTTGTTTACGCTCTTTCCAGAGAGTATGGCACTCCCCGTCTTATGAACGAAATCTGCGCTGTTTCAGGCGTAGACAAAAGGGACTTGGGAAGGACCTACAGGTATGTCGCAAGAAAACTCGGTTTGAGGATTCTGCCTGCAAAGGCAATTGCTTATGTACCCAGGTGCGCCACTATCTTGAAGCTTGACGACAAGACGCAGGTTACTGCAAAACAGTACCTGAACAAACTAAACCTTCAGGAGGACATCTCAGGCAAAGGCCCAATCGGCGTCGCCGCTGCAGCGCTCTACATTGCCGCGATCATGAACAGCCAGTTCATACCGCAGAGGAAGATCGCTGACGCAATAGGCGTAACCGAGGTCACCATCAGAAACAGGTGCAAAGACATAGCCAGAACCCTTGGCCTAGAAGAAGAAGTGGACAAACGGCTGAAAATTTTGGACGGAAGGGATGAATAGTCCCGATTTTTTGTTTTTTAATTAAATTCAAGCCATTACTGTCCAGAATATCCCTCAGAAGGCAATTCTAAAATTATATATATGCCACAAGTGTTATTATGGTAGAGAAGTATTCATATTTGCAGGGAGAAACCATCGCTGGGAGTAGCTATAGTGAACGGGCGTATAGCTGGATTAAGGAAAATAAATGGCCGATAATTGGAGGGGTGATTGTCGCCGGTGCGCTTTTGGCGCTTGCCGGAACAGGCATTGACAATCCATACGATCCAGGAGACCTGGGCTTCTATGAACAAACAAATTTCAGCGGAACTGGCACTGTAGACACAAGCGGCACCTGGGAATATCCTTTCCAGATGGGGCCTGAGTCATGGCACACACCGCAGGAGGGACACATTTCTCCGAATATCCACGGAGCATACATTCCTTCGCCCAATGGACCACCCACATTTTGGCAAGGCCCTTCTTCTGCGCCCACAGCCGCCCCGGAGTTGCCTGAGTGGATGAAGGGTCAGGGACTAGGCCATTTCAGGATTTCTTTTTCCTAAAGGCCAAAAAATCTTCTTGCATGTTTTGTTGCAGCTTCGCTACACCTGGCAAAGGACTACTTTTTGAGCTTATGTGTCTTTGGCTCTTTGTAAACTATTATTTTGGTCAGAACTGCCGCTGCTATCACGGTCACTACATAAGGAATGGTATTGTTGAGCACCACATCAGCCACAACAAAGATAACTACCAACGCAAGAAAAATACGATTCTGCCTATCGGCATACAAAGTGACCAACCCATTAGATTCCCGCCTAAAATACTTATAAAGAATATACACAAACAGTGCAATTAGCGCACCTAAGACACTGGCCAAATTGCCATTTTGAATGAACCCGGAGAGTAAAAAATATGCCACAACAGCAATGAGCATTGCTCCGGCTACCTCTACGGAGCTTGGTCTGATGGAGTCCATAAGATAATTCAGCGGAGCATTATATATCTTTCAAGCCAAAAAATCTTCTTGCATTGTTGGTGGTTGCCTTATCTATTTCTTCAAAAGGAATTCTTTCGAGCTCAGAAATTTTCTCTATCACCTCTTTTACCGCAATTGGCTCGTTTCTTTTTCCAAAGCCAAGCCAGGGGGCATCGGTCTCGGTCATCAATCTCTCAAGCGGGGTTTTTTTCAGGATTTTTCGGATAGATTTGCTTTTTAGGACAAGCGTGTTGACGGAAATAAAGTAGCCGTCCTCTATGGCCCGCTCCGCCAAGTCCTTGTCTGAGAAAAAGTGCATCAACACATTTTTTGCGCCTTCTTTTTCCAGTAGGTCCAAGCAATCCCCTTCCGCCTCCCTCGAGTGGATTACCAGGGGCAGGCCCAAGTCTTTTGCAAAAGATATGTGCCGCCTGAACAATTTCTTTTGCTTTTCCCTCCAGTCTTCTTCCTGGACCCAATGGTAGTCAAGCCCGCACTCGCCAAGCCCGACAAGCTTTTTCCTGTTTTTCCTTAGAAGGCCAAAAAAGGAATGGATTTCATCTTCCGAAATTTCCTTGATATATTCGGGGTGAATCCCTGCGGTTAAGAAAACAAAGCCCCTGTGCTTTTCAGCGATTTCGAGAGCCGTTTCAAAGTCCCTTGGGTGGGCGCAGCTAAAAACCACTGCCTTCAACAACTCTTTGCACCTCTTTATAACTTCCTCCCGGTCGGGGTCGTAATCTTTTTGCTCAAGATGGCAGTGCGCGTCTATCATAAGAGGGTATCTGCAAAGAAACCTAAACGGAGGAAGCGATATACCTTATGAATATATCCCTCTTCCCAATAGGCAAATGCAAGTCAAAACTTCCCTTATGAATTTCATACCCCTCCAAAGCATTCAGCCCATGCCACAATGCAGCTACACTTGCATCAGGCGCAAAAAGCACAGTTCCTCTATATCGCTTATCCGCGACATCAGTTCTGTGAAGGCGCCATCCTGAGTCTCCGATGAGCTGTAGTTCGAATTCAACTTGTCTGGGGCTAAGCATAGAATTGTCATAAGTGTTCTCTATGGGAGGATTATTCATGGCCATCAGGCCGACACCTGCATACTTGTGTGAGGGATAAAGCGTAAAATAAGGCCCGTCTTTTGTGTAAACCCTCATGCCAGGGCGGCCCTTTATTGAGGTTGTCCCTGTAATGGGGCTCACCCTTGCAATTCTTTCCATAACGCTCCTGTAAGAATTTGACATAATTATTCTTTAAAAATAAAAAAGTGGCTAGCGACTCCAAAATAACCTATATATTCCTACCATAGTTATGCCACTTCTTACATATATCCGTAATGGTCTTGGAGGCAGGAATGAAGGGGACAGTCTCAGTACCTACAACAGCAGATATGATAGAAAAGTTTCACAGGGAGAATATGTAAGCAAAGGTAGGGTTAGTCTCACCGCTGAAGGACATTCCGCATATGAAGGACTACTAAAGGTAACAAATTCTTACCTAAGCGTTTGTGAAGACGTTCTTGCAAACAATAAAACAAAGGCAGAAGCATTGATTAGTGGTGGCATGAAGGCAACTGATGCCGCTTACAGCATACTGTCTGAAACAAAAAGCGGCCAGGAATACCTTAGCAAGGTCGAAAAAGAAGTCAAAAAGGTCCGCAAACTTATTGATAGCTTAGAAAAAACATACGACAGCCAAAGAGCTCAGATTCAATCCGAAATCGCTGAGAAAACTCCAACACTATTTGACCGCTTTGATGGAATTACCGACTTTAGATATGTAGATAGACCGAGTGGATTCATCTACATTGAAAACCCTAACAGAAGTGTTATAAACGGGCACTACGAAACCCAAATTAAAACGGATTTTGGACAACAAGAAATAAACGACCAGCTCATAACTAATGCCGGCTTGAACGTAAGCCCGCAACAAAGGTTCGATATGGGATCCTACGGTCATCTCCAAGCAGAACTGGAAGCCCCGTCTGCTCAGATGCCTTTTGGCTCGCCGCATCAATCAGCAGAATCAGCAACTGCCTAGGAAATTTAATTCCCGAAACTACAAATCAAGCTTTTCGACAATCTTCTCAGGATCAAACTCCATAAGGTCACCATATCCCTGCCCGGTTCCAAGGAAAAGTATCGGCTTGTCCGTGTGCTGCCTGACAGAGAAAATAGACCCTCCCTTCTCGTTAATCTCCACCTTTGTGAAAATTAGCCCGTCAAAGCCAATAGCCGAGAAGTTTTCAAGCTGAGTCACTATGTCGCTTCCGGTTAGCGAATCCATGACAAGTATCTTAAAGTCAGGCGAGTTAACGCGCATTACTTTTTTAAGCTCTTCCATCAGCCCTTTATCGGTATGAAGCCGCCCTGCAGTGTCGCCCAAGACCACTCCATGGATTTTCTCTGCGTGCTTCTTCGCGTCAAATATGACCGCCGCAGGGTCGCCCCCATACTTGTGCTTGACGATTTCGATGCCAAGATTTTTTGCGTGCGCCGACAACTGCTCAATTGCAGCGGCCCTGAAAGTGTCGCCTGCCGCAAAAACAACGGGCACGCCGTTCTTCTTCAGGAGATGCCCAATTTTTGCAATCGTCGTCGTCTTGCCCGCGCCGTTAAAGCCAAAGAAAAGAATCGTTACTGCTTTCTGGGTTTTCATCCTGTCTTTGACAAACTTCACCAGGTCAAATCTTTCTGTTCCCAAAAGCTCAATTAGTTGCTCACGCAAAACTTCATCAGCCGCCTTTTTCTCAGTGTCCCGCAATGCCTCGACAATCTTTTCAGCGGCTTCGTACGACATGTTCGCCCGGACAAGGCCAATCTTGAGTTCTTCAAGGTCTTTTTCAGAGAGCTTTTTTGAAAACAAGGAAAAGCCAAAGCCCTTCTTCTCTTTTTCGCGCATCTTTTCTGTGGAAGCTTCAGCGCCTGGCTTACTCTTTGCAGTCGCAGTGGGCTCTCTTGTAGAAAAACTTTCTACCTTGCTGGCTGGAGCTTTTGGCAAGGACTCTTCTTTCAGAGCTTTTTGGGGCAGCTTTTCTTCGGAAACCACTTTTTTCTTTTCTTTCGGCTCACCCTTCTTTTTTTCCTCCTTGGAAGGCACCTTTACCTTGTCAAGCACCTCCTTTACCTTCTGCTTTAGGAATCCAAACATAGTCTAATTTGCCATAACGGCATAATTTTCAAAGAAGTTTAAGATTAATGCCTCAAATCACTACAACATACCAGCACAATACTCAGAAATCGGGCTGACAAAAGGTTTTCCCTGCATGTCCCTTGCAACCGGCATATAACCAATGCGGCCAGTGCCGGGTTTTGAAACCGTCCTGAACTCATCCACCCTCTCCACTTCCCTGAGCCCATCGGCAGACTCTGTCACAAACTCTGCCCTCCCGGAACTGACGCGAACCGGCTCTTCAATATGACGGTAAACTTCCACCAGGTCAAAAAGGCTTCCAATATGATTCGCTGAAACATGACTTGGCAATTCAAAAAGCCGATCATCCTTAAAGCGGCAAACCGGAATCTGGCTGAACTGGTTTCTCCCTTCATTGTACAAGCAGTTTACTGCCAGCACATCCTTTCCGAGGTAACACATTGTGCCTACAATCCCTCTATTAAGAAAAAACCTCCAGTCCGCACCGCTTGGAGGAAGTATTTCACAGTTCAGAATATTTGCGGCAATCAAGGGGTCTACTTTCAAAAAACCCTCTTCTGTAGCCACACTAAAATACCTGAAATGAAAGGGCAACAGGGGATGCGTGTGAAAATCCCCCGCAACAGTGCTTCCGTGAAAGCAATAATCCCCCAAATCTCCAAAAACCACCCTCCTTACCTCAGGGAGATTCCCCGGAGGAAGTCTGGACAGGCTCTCAACAAGATAGTCCCCACCAACTTTTGACATGCCAGACAGGTCGTAGCTGCTCTCTACCCCAGTCAGGTAATTACTCACCGCTCCTGAGAGCATAACCTGATAGAGCGGTTCCGGTATTATGAGCCGCCTGGGATGAGAAGACCTGCCATCCCAACCAGATTTCCCACTCCCCATACTGCAAAGCTCAGCAAACCTCGATTAAGCCAAGGTCTTTTGAAATCTCCAGGAATGCCCACGCCCAGACAACGGCTTCAAATGACCTGACATAGTCGCCCTTGTCAAAAAAATGCAACGAGTCGCTTATGTATGCCTCAATATTCCCTTTATGTTCTCTTCCCTTATCTGACTTGGGTGTAATCTTCAGGGCTTTGATTTTCGAAAGCCACCGCTTTGTTTCGCCGACTAGTTCCTCTTCTGTCCCCATAACTACCAAAATACTAAAAATTATCAATCAGTAGAGATAAGCCAAGAATAAGATATTTATAAAACTCCTAAGTTATGGTCTTGGACACCCTGAGGCATGCTCTTGAAAGAAAAAAGTCTAGTGCATATACTGAAGACAGGGAAGAAACGCCCCGGATAAAAAAGCCAAATGCTTACGCCTGGGGAACCTTTATCGGACTGGATGGCAGGACGAAGTACGCCAACATTGCCACAGCCGAGCCGGAAATCGTGGAAAAAGTTCTTGGGCCCATTGCAGAGCAATACCTTGAGATTAGAAAGCTTTACGGAGTGAATTTTGAAAAAGTGTCTCCTGAAGCGCTTGACGAAGCGGCAAGGCACCTGAGAATCCTTATTGAAGATATGCAGGAGTATATGAAAAAGAATCCCCGAGATCCCCTGGCCGGCTCACAGAGCGCCGCCATAGCCAGCGCCCAGGATTTATACGTGATGATTGTCGAGCTTGCTTCCAACGGTTCAGGTGCTTCTTCTTAGAGTCAATTTAAATGGCAATCCCAACAATTGCAAAATTTCTCATGAAAAAATGCCCTGTGCTTCAAACCTTCGGGCCCCGAAAATAATTCTCCTCCCTGTGGCCCGTGTTCGAGAATGCCTCCTCGATTGAAAAGCCCTTCTTGGCTACATCCTCTCTCGTCCGGTTTTTCACCTCAATCGGCTGAAACGCCGGCTCTTCGGACACCTCGATGCGGTCAATCTCATCAAAAATCTTTTTTATCTCATCGATGTCACGCGCAAACGCTTCCGCTTCCTCATCGGTCAGTGTGATGCGGGCGATTTTTGCAACAGCCCTCACGTCAACTTCTCCCATAATCCTTATCTACTGAAGATAAAAAAAGCAAATGACTACCCAGTGTATCCTTGAGTATAGAAAAAAATATAATTCAATATT
>JAFGCN010000011.1 GCA_016932615.1 Candidatus Aenigmatarchaeota archaeon | reverse complement strand
GAGACAGTTTTCCAAACTTATCAAACAATTTTTTGAATTCTGTATTGCAGGAAAAAAATCGCAGCACTATTTTCCGGCCACATATTTCGAAAAGCAGGTTTTCAGAATATATTCTGCTTTCTTTTTTGACTCCTTTCCAACTTCCACAAAAACGCTCCCCTCTTTTGGCTGGCCATAAAAAATCAAAGTCCCAGTCCTTGAAAGCAATATTGCAGGAAGAACGAGTAAATCCTCCTCACCATCCACCTCCAGAAGAACCTTGTCTCCAGATAGAGCTTTCGAAACTGCATCAATACCCGGGGCAGTTATTTTTCCAGGAGGGTTTTCTACAGCAATAATTTCCCTAAAGCCCGCATACTCATTTTCAACAGGCCGCCGCTCAACTTTGTAATCAACTATCGAAAGTTTTGGAATAATGCCGCGCTCAAGAAAATTCTTGGTCGTCCTATCACCCACCGCCACAATAGCTTCACTTTCAAGGCTAAACCCTAGTGAAAAGGGGGAAGAAACAACTTTCCCCAAGGGCACTCTAAGGAGCATCCGGCATTCTTTTTTCAAAACAAGGTCAGAAGAAAAGTCCATATACATACATAGCTGCCCCTATAAACTATATGAGATTGCCCAAACATTTTGCCCTGCCCAAACCACGTAACAAAAGTTCAAATTTAGACAAGCCCAGAAAAGTATTTATACGCACAAGGTTAATTATAATAGGGTGATTAAATTGTCTGGAACTTATAGCTCGGAGCTATATCCTGCTCAGGAGTTTGGCCTAGAGACACTTATTGGAGCGCAAACAGCCCCTCCTGCGAGATATGCTCCCCAGATGCCTCCTGAAAGCTCCATTGCAAGTGACCTCATATCGGTCCCAGCGCAGCTTATTGGGGGCGCAGCCAGCGGCCTTGGAAAAGGCATTTACAATATTACCCTGGGCCCTCCTGTTTACTTGATAACTAGCGTTGCAAACAATGCAAAAAACATAGTGGAGAGGGTTCCTGCCGCGGCAATAGGCCTCGCAACGACCCCATATTCATATGCTTACGCAATAGACGAAACCGGCCCGATACACCAGTACCTATCTAAACCAGCCATCTGGACCGCAGACAAGCTTACAGAATACGCATCCTCGCTGGGGTTTGAAAAAAAAGACCTAGTGGAAATACCTGAAGGAAGCGACATTGCTGCGGAATTTAGCACCAAGGCGCAGAACATGGGCACCAATATATGGAACGATGCCATAGACCTGGGACGGGAAATAATCCAGGACGGTTCTGACTTCCTAGTAACGCCCGCAGTGGCAATTGCCGCAAGCTTGCTTGGAGCTTACCTGGTCTACAAAACCGCATTTGGAGCGCAGAGAGGCATATTTTCAAAAGGCAAGCAGAAGGTTTCACAAGCCATAAGGGGCGCACCCCAAGAAGTCATTCCTATGGCAGACATGCCTCTATACATAAGCCCTGTTTACGAAACAGAGGCCCCCTCCGCTCCGCAAATCCAGTAAAATACTGCTCTTTTTCCAGCAAACTCTTAAACTAGAAGCGCCTTATCTCTCATTGTACAAAACGTCATAAATTTCTGTAAAGCGCTCACGCGAACATGCACCGCCTGGCTGCAAAAGCCCTCTTGCCAAAAGGTAAATCTTTAGCTGAAAGCTCTCACGAAACAGCTTTCCATCAATCTTCTTCCCATAGCCCTCTTCGTAGGATTCCAGAAGTTCCCTGTAGGTCAGGCCAGTGCTGCATGCCGCAGAAATCGTGTGAATGTAGTTGTCTATGTCCTTCTCAAAACCGGGGTACGCTTTTATTGCAAGCTCGAAGTCCAATGCATACAGCTTGAACTTATCATCGGCTACCGCGGCATTGACATCATCTCCCTCATAATCAAGCATAAACTGCTTCACCAACGGCTCCCCATGATGCTCTCCAGTATTATGAATCTCCCTCATAAGCTTTCCTGATGCCTTTACCAGCTTTTGCTTGGTCTCTTTTTTTGTTTTTGGGTTTTGGTAAACCTCATTCAACTGAGCGCCGGGAACCTTCTCCATCCTTATGCTGTCTACATCAGAAGAGATAACTTTCGGGACAGGAAGACCCGCCTCATAAAGCGTTTTTAAGACCTCTTCTTCGCGCCCCTTTCTCTCCTGAGGCGAAGAATACGACTGGGGATAAATCGAGCCAAATCTGGACCAGACCTTCTGAGTCAGGTCGGACCTTGAGGAACGGTAAAATTTCTGGACATAATCCTCCCCAATAATCAGCTCATTTAAGTGGCTAAACCAAACGGGGGGAGCGTAGACTCCATCATCCGGTTCGGGAACCGAATTTTCGGAAAAAACTAAACCTGCAATACTATATGTTTCCATACTACCCCCCCAAGTATTTCCTAGCTAATCCAATGCATACAGTATGCCCAGACCCATCAAGCTTGCACCCGTATAAAGGGACATGTTCTTTGCCATCTTGTAAAGCGCAGTATCGGTATCCACATAAGGGTCAGAAAGGACTCTGTAAGCTCCAAGTGCGGCAGCGCCTATAAGGCCGCCGAGGAAATATTTCACTATCAAATCCTCTACCATAGTTATCACCTAAATATAATAAACAATACATATATAAATACATTCCACAACTAAAACATATAGTCTAGAATATACATAATCTCAAAAAAACTTCTGATTGCCTCGTGTTGAGTCCCCAGACACAATAAAACCAAGAAATATAAAAACGCCAAATTCAAGGCCATTAGTCCAAAGCATACAAAAGGCCTCCGCCCATCAAACTTGCCCCAGTAAAGACCGCCATGTTCTTTGCCATCTTGTACATTGCCGTTTCAGTATCTGCATAGGGGTCAGAAAGGACTCTATAAGCTCCAAGTGCGGCAGCGCCTATAAGGCCGCCGAGGAAATATTTCACGATTAAGTCTTCCATATTTACCACCTAAATATAGTAGATATTGATAGTATATATACTTTTCTGTTGTGTAAAATATATCCTTTAGTAGCTAATTCTACCGAAATTTCCCGCTAATATAGATAACCCCCAAACTAATAATATGGCCGTGTCTTCTGCACCGGGAAATATTTTCCTTCTGGGCGAACACTCTGTAGTTTATGGCAGAAGTGCGATAATTGCGGCTATTGGCCTCAAAACCTTCTGCCGGGCAGAAAAGATAAGCGAAAAATCCCTGGAAATAGCCTCTGCCGGATACGGCAAATTCGAGTCAAAGCTGGAAAATCTAAAGAAGCCCACCGAGTACCAGAGCCCCCTTGACCCGATAATCGACCTCTTTGCGGAATTTTCAGGCAAATTTAACCTTAAAACCGGGGTACGGCTTGAGATATCCTCCAACATACCCAGAAATTCCGGGGGAATGAGCTCATCAACAGCAGTCCTGTCTTCTGTTCTGGATGCCCTGAACAAGCTGCGGCCTTGCCTCGAAAAAGAAAGCTATTATGGCTTTCTTCTGCCCTTCCAGCAGAAAATCCATGGAGGAAAGGCCTCAGGCGCAGAGATATTTTCCTCAACATTCGGCGGCTACAACAAGATAAGGATAAACCCGCTCCAGAGAGAGGGCCTGGGAAACATTGAGCTCCCTATAATGATTGTAAACACCGGCGTAGAGGCAAAAACTGCAGAAACAGTGCCCTATGTAAAAAGCGGCTGGACGCTCGACATGGAGTCCTACGAGGAGGTTTTTGACAGGATTCAGTCCCTCGTGGAAGAGGGGGAGAAGGCAATAAAAACAACCGACCTTGTAAAGCTTGGAAAGCTCATGAGCGAAAACCACCAGATCCTTGCTTATGACCTGGGCGTTTCGCACCCCAAGTTGAATAAAGTCATAAAAGTCGCCCTTGACAGCGGAGCTTACGGCGCAAAACTTTCCGGCGGCGGGAAAGGAGGGGCTGCAATAATCCTGGCCGACAAAACAAAACAGGAAAAAATAGCCGAGCGCCTCTCGTTCTGCCATGTTTACAAGACGGAAATTGGCGTAGCCGGGTTATAGAGCGTTTTCTGCGGTCTGAAAAACTTCCTTTCTTAATTAATCAAAAGCTTCATTTATGGCTTATAACTTTGAGTTCAATCTCAGGAAACTTCCAAAGGATTTTTTTCTTGACCTGACAAAAGCCGCAAAAAAGCATAAAATCCACAGAAAGCTTGGAAAAACCTCGAGAAACATTGTAAAAAAATTCAGGGTTAATGAGCGGCTTGGCGTGCCCTTGGATGATGCAGTGACTATCGTAGAAGACCTTGTTGACACTTACATAGACAACATACTAAGCGTCGAAGACGTAAAAAAAGCCCGCCAAAAAATCCTGCTCGTTCCCCACTGCTGCCGGAAATACATGGATTCCCGCTGTAAGGCAAAGTTTGACGCCGAATATGCCTCATACTTTTGCAACAACTGCTCCAAGGACTGCTTTGCAAACCGGGCGACAAAAGCCGCAAATGACAAGGGCTACCAGGTCTACATTCTACCAGGCGGCTCCTGCATAAAAAAGCTGATGAAAAAAGTCCAGTGCGAAGCCATAATCGGAATTGCCTGTGGGGAGGAACTAAAGCTTGGAAAAGCTGCCCTCAAGGACAAAAGGATTCCCACCCTCGGCTTGCCTCTTACAAAGAACGGGTGCGCAAACACCGAATTCAATGTAGCTAACTTAAAGAAAATGATGGCCGATTAGAACCTAATCCTGAAAAATAGCCCCAAGTTAACCGAGTAAAAAACCCTGTTTTCACAGGACAGCTATTCCTTGTCCTCTTTCTTGGAGGTAGGATTTGCTGCTTCTGTTTCCTGCGTTTTGCCTTCCCTGCGCTTGAGGTATTTGTCAAGGCCAATTGTTGCCAAAGCATACAGCACAGTGAAACCAACCGCAAACTCAAGGTTATCCTGCACGGATTCCGGATTGTCCCTTATGTAGTTCCCAAGGGAACTTGCAGTGTATGCCAATGGAGCCATAATAGTTGCGTAAACTCCAGGGTGCTTTTCGATAAGCCCAGCATCAAAGCTCAGGAAACCCTTAAGGTCAGAGGCATATTTATCGGGGGTATAGCCCATATTCTCCAACTGAGCATACCCAAATTCAGATTGATTTTTGTTCATATTAGTACCACAATATAATAGTAACATATAAGTATTTATAGAGTTTATTCTGGCTCCAACTGCCAAATACATATTCAAATTCCGGCTTCTTTTCTCAAAATTTCTGCCTTGTCCACTTTCTCCCATGCAAAATCCGCTTCCTCGCGCCCAAAATGACCATAACTTGCAAGCTTGCTAAATATGGGGCGCCTGAGGTCAAGCTCAGAAATCATTCCGGCAGGAGTCAGGTCAAAGTGCTTTAAAACAAGCTCCTGCAGTCGGGTGTCCGAAACTTTCCCCGTCCCAAAAGTTTCCACATAAACCGAAATCGGCTTTTCACCGCCAATTACATAAGACACCTGAATCTGGCAGCGCTCAGCAAGTCCTGAAGCCACAATATTCTTGGCTATGTACCTTGCGTAGTACGCCCCGGTTCGGTCAACCTTTGTCGGGTCCTTTCCGGAAAAAGCGCCGCCTCCGTGGTTTCCTATCCCGCCATAAGTGTCCACAATGATTTTCCTGCCAGTACAGCCAGTGTCTGCCACAGGCCCTCCAACAACAAACCACCCCGTATTGTTTATGTAGCACTTCGTGCGCCCATCCATGTACTTGCCACAAACGGGAAGGATTACCTTTTCCTTTATGTCCCGCCTTAAGTCCTCCATATCCACATCCGGGTCATGCTGCGCGGCAATAACCACTGCCTCGACACGCTTAGGCACATTTGAAACATACTCAACCGTAACCTGCGTCTTTCCGTCCGGCCGAAGGTAGGAAAGCGTTCCATTTTTCCTGACCTCTGCAAGCTTTCGGGCAAGCTTATGGGCAAGCATTATGGGGAGTGGCATAAGCTCAGGAGTTTCATTGGTGGCATACCCGGACATCATCCCCTGGTCTCCCGCTCCGACCGCCCCGCACGCCGGTTTTGAAACCCCCTGGGAAATATCGGGGCTTTGCTCGTGAAGGGAAACCAGCACACCAACGGAGCGGTAGTCAAAGCCATATTCTGTTTTTGTGTACCCAGCCCTCTTTAGGACATCTCTCACAATATCCTGAACATTGAATGTGGCGTTGGTGGTGATTTCCCCCGCAACAACAATATATCCCATCCCTGCCATCGTTTCGCATGCAACCCTCGCAACTGGGTCCCTTTCGAGAATAGCATCAAGAACTGCGTCTGAAATCTGGTCGCATACTTTGTCTGGGTGTCCCTCAGTCATTGATTCCGAGGTAAACATGAAGTTTCCGGAAGCCATAATTATTGCTGGCAGTTATGATTTATATCTGAAAACTCCAAAGGAATCGGTTAAATAATCTAACTATTATTATGGAAATCTGGACTGAAAAGTATCGACCGCATAAATTGGAGGATATTGTAGGGCAGGAGCATATTGTCAAGCGCCTGAAGGCATTTGTGGAAAGAAAATCAATACCAAACCTGCTTTTCGCAGGCATGCAGGGAACCGGAAAAACAACTGCCGCCCTTTGCATGGTAAACGAGCTTTTCAGGGAAAATTCAACAAGCAACTTTATCGAGCTTAACGCGTCAGATGAAAGGGGAATCGACACAGTAAGAGTCAAAATCAAGGACTTTGCCCGGACAAAGCCAATGGGCGACGCAGAATTCAAGATTATCCTTCTGGATGAGGCAGATTCGCTTACAAAAGACGCCCAGCAGGCGCTCAGGAGAACAATGGAAAATTACTCCTCAATCTGCCGCTTTATTCTTGACTGCAATTATTCCTCAAACCTTATTGAGCCCATCCAGTCCCGGTGTGTTGTTTTCCGATTCAAGCCGCTTTCAGAAGAGGATGTAAAAATGTACCTTGCACGAATTGCCAAGGGAGAAAAGCTCACTCTTGACGAAGCCGCGTCAAATGCCATATTTGAGGAGTGTGGAGGCGACCTCAGGAAATCGACAAACATTCTCCAGGCATGCGCGGCAATTGACGCAAAAATCACTGAAGACATTGTCCTTGAAGTCGTGGGGAGGGCAAAAAATTCTGATATAGAAGAACTCCTGAAGCTTGCTCTCGACAAGAAATTCCTGAAAGCCAGGGAAAAGTTATACAAGCTGACGCTTGAGCAAGGGATAAGCAGCGACTACCTCCTAAAGCAAATCTACCAGCAGATTTTCAAGCTGGACCTGCCTGAAGATTCAAAGGTTCAGATAATCAAGATGATTGCAGAGTGCGACTTTCGGATTGTTGAAGGAAGCAACCCCACAATCCAGATGGAGGCCTTTTTGGCGGGATTAGGGGAGAAATAGCCCTAATTGTCTCCAAGACAATATATAATAGAAGAACCCACTTATTTTATGCAAATCCGCTTATTGCATTTCCTCACATTTCTGACAATTTTCTTCATATCATATCCACAACTCTGCCTTGCAAATGATGTTCCAGTAGGCACCTTTGAAGCAATATCCGGCGGGGCGTGGGCAATCGGCTGGGCGGTTGACCCTGACATGCCCATGGACCCAATATATGTTCACTTCTATGTCTCGGTACCTGAAGGGTCAAAAAAATATATCGGAAAAGTGCTTGCAAATATGTCCCGGCCGGATGTAAACCATGCCACTGGCTTTCCCGGCGATCATGGCTTTGCCTGGGAAATTCCGGAAATTTATCAGAATGGCTACTACGAGACATATGGCTATGCTATTGACACTGAAGGAGGGACAAACTTCAAGCTCACCGACTCCCCAAAGACGCCTCTCCCCAAGCCAAACGCAACCTCAGAGATAGTTGCAGAATTTGACGGAGATAATGTCACAATAAAAACCAGCGAAAGAACCGCCGGAGCAATAAGTTCTCTTACCTGGAGGGGGATGGAGTTCATAAACAGCTATGACCACGGAAGGGAGCTCCAGTCGGCCTGCTCACTTGACAGCTACAGCGAATGTTATAACCCGACTGAAGCTGGCTCTGCCGCCGACGGCAAAGGCAACACGACAAAAAGCGTTCTCCGTTTCCTTGAAGCCAGTGAAAACCGGCTCGCAGCAAAAACACAGATGGCATTCTGGCTTAAGCCCGGACAGACGAGCAGTTATTGTACGGGCGCAACTTCTGCAATGAATACTGTCAACGTTTCGGATTATGTTGTTTCTAAGGAAGTTGCTATCGGCTACGAAGGAATCGACAATGTCATAGAGTATGAAATAACTTTCACAGTTCCTGAAGCCAGAAGCTACGGCGTGTTTGAAGCACTAACTGGCTATATGCCGCCCGAATTTTCAAGGTTCTGGAAATACGACCCGGAAACCAAGCGGCTCTATGCGATTTCCGACGGACCCGGTGAGCAGGGATACCCCCTCATATTTGCAACCCCAAACGCAACTTACGCAATGGGCATTTTCTCGCCGGACCTGCCGGCACACCAGGGCGCGCACCTTGGTTATGGAAGGTGGAGATTTCCTGAAAGCCAGTACCCCGGAGCGGGAAACGCATGCGTAAAATGGAACTGTGTTTTCAGGGAATATGGCCTTGAAAAAGACGATGAATTTACCTACCGCTGCTACCCGATTATCGGATCCCTTAATGACGTAATTGTCGCCATGAACAAGCTTTACGAGCTTTTCGCAGACGAGAAAGGAAAAAGCCCAATTGGCTACCTTGACGCAATAAATTCTGCCGGGCTTGTTTCCGGATGGGCGCTTGACCCTGATGACCACAATGAAGCCATAACCCTTGAATTCTACCTGGACGGCCCCCTGGGAAGCGGGCAAAAGGTGGGTGAAGTAGATACCGGCCTTTCCCGGCCTGACGTAAACAACGCTACGGGCTATTCGGGAGATCACGGATTTCAGTTCAAGCTCCCCGAGAACCTCAAAAACAGCACACATAAATTGTATGTTTATGGTCTGGACACTGACAACAGCTACCGCTACGAGCTAAACAATTCAGGAAAGGAATTTACAATAACAATCTCCTGCCCGGTGCTGGGAGTAGATTCCTCCGGAAACTGCAACCTGGACTGCGGCTCTGCCAAAATCTGCATTGGCAAAAAACCGCTGGATGCAATATCCTATTGCGCTTACGGTGGAAAACCCCAGATTCACGACCAGTGCTCTGAAACCTGCCAGCCGGAAGACCGGCCCGACAAAATATGCAGAAAAACTGGAGTTTCGGACTGCACTGCACCCGCAGAATGTGACGGGCTTGTCGCAAACTCCTGCTCAGGAACAGCCCTAAAAAAATGCGGCTCCAGCTGCACCCTCGTGCCGTCCTGCGGAGATGGAGTTTGCAACTGCGGCGAAACACTTATGCTATGCCCTTCTGACTGCGGCGGCCAGAACAGCTCCCTACAGCTTATGATTAATGAAGACTGCGCCCTTAACCAGCCCTGCACATTCATCACGCTTGGATGTAGCAAAAGCATAATCGTGCTTACAAACACTGAAGGAAGTCCGATTGACGTGACAAAGGAAAGAATTGTCTATTTCGAAAACACACCAGTAACAAGAAGCTTCACTCCAACCGAAAGAGGGATTGTAAGGGTTTCCTTAATATGCCTGACTGGAATTCCTACAGCAGTCAAAAAGTACGTAACAATTGCTGGCGGAGTTTAATCATTTTATAAAAATCAGATGTCACAGACAACTGTCGCCCTAAAGCCGCCTTCAGTTTCCTCAACCTTAAAATTATATAGCGTTACCGCTTTTACGACGGTTCCGCCCTTTTCGGGGGTAATCGGCTCGCCCTTTGCGGTTAAGTGTCCCCTGTAGCCCTCGGGCAGCTTTTCCAATTCCACCTTGAACTGGCACAGGAAAAGCTCAGCGATTTCAGCTTCCGCCAAGAGCCGGTTCAGAAAGTGAAAAAGAGTCTGGCGCAGGTCTTCTCCAAAAAAGTCAAATTCCAAGGTTTTTAGCGGCCTAATCTGGTCAATTTTTGCCTGCACCGCAAAAATCGCCTCTGCAGAGTTTTCAAGAAGTTCCCCTTCAGTCTTTCCAAGCGCCTCAAACATGACGTCAGAAGTCAGGTCCGAAATAAAGCGGTATTTCATAAGATAAAAGGTTTTTTCTAAATGCTTAAAGAAATTCCAGACGGTCTAACAAGACCTACTTGAGCTTCTTTTTCTTAGATTTATTACGAGTATGCTTACCATCACCACCAAACGCTCCATTTTTGACGAAAATCTCAAAAAGCCATACGATAGCAGCACTAATCAGAGAAACACCAATACCAAAGCAAAAATCCTTGCAAAAGGAGGTATTTTGAGATTCTAATTTAACCAAATGCCATTTACGGCAATTATCCAAAATACAACTCTCAATAGCAGTATCTAAAACTAATTTTATATCCTTATTGCTACTCCCCACATAGGACTTAACTCCATTGCTTTTCTCAATTTTTAGGCAATCACTACAAAAGTAATTAGGACCCAAAACAAAATTAATCCCGTACTTATAATCATAAAGGTCAACTTGAGGGTGACTTAGGATAAAAGCTCCACTTGGAACCAACGCCAAATCATAGCTTACGTTTATGCTTTTACAATTGGAAACATTGTATAGAATCAGCACGGAATGCCTAGAAGGATCATCTGAACCTTTCAAATCTGTAAAAATATTTTTGACAGTACTGTCATGAGTCGTACAAATTGCAGAATATTTATCCTCATTCAAAAAAATCGGAAAGTCTAAAAGAACGTGGTCTACAGCGGCATCACTTGTCAAAGTGAAATTAATTTGCCCTTCATTGGTTTCAAAATTATGTTTCCATAAGAAGCTGTTCAACTTGAGGTCTGGATTTGTTGGACTAGTAGAAATCTCAAGAACATAGATTCCTCCAGGCAATTCTACAGGAATACTTGCTGAATAGACCAGAAAGAAAAGACCTACACTTCCAAGCAAAACTGACCCTAAAACTTTCTTGTACACCATAATAACTCACTTATTTAAGAATCGAGCGGTTTCTTTTTGGTCCTGGAGCTTTTTCTTTTCAAAAGAAAAAGATTCAATTATGTCCCTCCTTGAAAAATACAGGTCTTTGGACCTTCGGCAGTTTATCGGAAACAGCAAAGCTGTCCAGGATGTTTTGATGAACATCAGCAAAAAGCCCATTTTACTGCACGGAGCCCCGGGTGTCGGAAAAACGCTGCTTGCGCACCTAGTTGCAAAAAAGCTCAATTATGACCTGTACGAGGTCAATGCTTCAGACTACCGAGACCAGGAAAGCATGAAGCGACTGGCCAATATCGCAAAGCAGACGACACTGTTTGGAAAAAAGCGGCTCATCCTTGTAGACGAAGTGGATGGAATGTCAGGAACCGACCGGGGAGGCATAACCGAGCTTATAAAAGTCCTGAAAGACCACGCCTGCCCGACAATCCTTACCGCAAACGACGCTTACGACAAGAAGCTCCAATCATTGAGAAGCTATGTCCTTTTAGTGCCATTTACAAAAATAAATTACCTGTCTATTGCTAAGCACCTGAGGGAAATCTGCCAGAAGGAAGGAGCTGAGTGCGACGAGCAGACCCTGAAGGGAATTGCCCAGAGGTCAAACGGAAGCGTCCGCTCTGCGGTAAATGACATGGAAAGCTTAATTGTCGAGGGAAAACTCCTTGACCTCTCGTACCTCTCCGAACGCGATACTGAGGAAAACATTTTTGACCTAGTGAAGGTGATACTGAAAACCAGGAAAATTGACGTGGTAAAAAGCGTTGTCAAACGGATGGACCGGTCGCCTGAAGACTTGTTCTGGTGGATTGAGGAAAATGCCTGCCGGGAGTACGCAGGTGAAGACCTTAGGAAAGCGCTTGAGTGGCTTGCCTTGGCCGATATCTACCGGAAAAGGATTATGAAGCGCCAGGACTGGAACCTCTTAAAATATTACATTGACTTCATAACGATTGGCGTCGCCCTCTCGAAAAAGGAAATGTACCAGAAATACATCCCCTATGGCTTTCCGACATATGTCACAAAGATGGGCGGCGCTAAAAAGTCCGCTGAGGAGCAGGAAGAACTAGCCGAAATGGCAAGAAAGATGCACACCTCAAAGCACGTGATAAGCGAGGAGATGCCTTACCTGAAGCAGTTCATAAATAAATGAAGAGTATTCAATCCACCAAAAAACTACCTCACAATAATTCCTGTTAAGGAATAACCAGTAATACCCGCATATATATTTCTGCAAGGCGAAATTATTTTACGCGAAAATATGATTTCAGAAACAACTCCTCCGAATTCTAGGAAGTGGCATTACCTGACAAGTCTTAGTTCTGGAGAATCCAAAAGTCGACTGTTAGAGATTTATAGCGAAAGCCAAAACCACTTGGTGGTTCCAAGCCAGCCTTCTGGTTGGGAGGTGTACTTGAAAAAGGGTAGCAAAGCATACGAATTGCTTATATTGGAAAGTCCTGGGGCCAGGATCCCCCTACATTCGGCCAATAATCCTAAACTCTTCTAAATAGCCAGTCATCCATAAAAAGTGTAATGATTCTTAGAGGTGTTACAGGGCAACACCAATCATCGATATACGCCACTAGTCCAAACAATCTTAGGGAGTACTCTGACAGCTTCCCCATCTGATTGGCCTGCCCCTGAAAGGAAGCGGAGAAATAGAACTGCTTCTGACAAACTTCAGGGACTGCCTCTAGAAAACCCTAAAAAATTTTTTGGGTTTTAGTTTTTCGCAAGATTCCAAATGAGGGAAAAGTATTTCCTGAAGCTCTCAGAAACTTCCGAGCTTTCGATAAGAACGGTTATCATCTCGCCCGACCAGATTGAAAATGCAAGCTTGTTTCCATAGATTGTGATGCCTGCCGGGCTTACATACTCGTCTGGCAAAAACCGAATATCAACGAGGCCGTACTTTTCCAGGAACCTTCTCGAGCTTTCGGCTGTCAGGATCTTCATTTCTATTCCGCGCCGAATCCGCTCCTTTGTAAACCTTGGAAGAAAGTAGCGAAGCGAGTCCTCGGCATTTACTATAGCCGTGCAGATTATGTAAATTGTCTCGCCAGTTTCAAGCTCATCCATAAACATCGCCTTCAGGCCCTCTTTTCCCGAAAGGACTTTCGCATTGACCTTGTCGCCACTGCCTCCAAAAACAGATTCAAGACCAGGCAATACTTTCACGAACTCCGACTTAATCCGGGCAAGATTTTCCTCCCGCTCCCCAATAAGGTCAAGAAGCTTATTTGGCTTTAGCGGCTGGTAAAATGTCTTGCCCTCCTTCTCTATGGAAGAGACAAGCCCTTTTTGCTTAAGCCGCCGGACAATGTCATAAGCTGTCCGGCGCTCCACTTTTGCCGCCTTTCCAAGCCCGCTTGCCGTTGCCTCCTTGAGTGTGAGCAGTTTCAGGTAAAGCTTGGCTTCGCCCTCCGTAAGCCCAAGCCCTATGAGAATTTCGTCAAGCTGCATAAACTAATGAATAATAGCAAAAAGCAATCCCTTGTGGTGGTGGGCAACACCTCACCCGTTTACCACCCCGGGAAGCTAGTTGGATTATGGCACGAGTACAAGCCCACTTCGGGGAAGGCCTCTTCGGAGACACTGAAGGAAGCCCACTGCACACTCCGATAGATAAAACTCCCTTCTACAAAGCAGTCTCAGCATATGTGGGTAAACGCTTTGAAGAGCTTCCAGAACCTGAAAGAACAAGCTTGGAAGAACAACTCCTTGGAGAAGTAGGTGGCATTTTTGGAATCGATGGCGTCAGATGGGATAGGTTTGAAGAACTTCGGGATGGTGAGGAAAAAACTGGGTTTTATACGATAACCCCCATAATTTACGACCAGTTTGAAGAAAATGGCACTTTAAATGTAGAGCGCGGTTGGGGAGTTTTTGATGGCTTTGGCTTAAATATCGGCCCCAAAAGGACGCTCTTTCCCTACTTCTTTAACAGCAAGCCAGAAGCCGAAAGGTACAGGCAGCAAGTTTGGGGCGGCGCGCTATTTCCTACGGAGGTCAGGTATCTTTCGGGAGCAAAGGTGCGAAAGTCTCCAAGGTTCTAAAGCTTGGTTGATTAAATAGCAATAAGAAGAGGTCTTTGCTTAATTTCTGTTCGAAATCAAGCTCTCGCCCGTCATTTCGGTGGGCTTATTTATCCCCATGATATCCAGGATTGTCGGGGCGACGTCGATTAGCCCCCCGCAGCGAAGCCGGATATTACGGAGCTCCTTTTCAGGGGAAATCAGCAGGAACGGGACCTTATTCAGGGAATGGCTTGGTTTTAGCTTTCCGTCGGGATAGAGCTTGTCCTCAGCGTTTCCATGGTCAGCGGTAACAAGCACAGTATAGCCATTGTCAAGCCCTGCGTCCACAACCTTCCCAACACAGTCATCTACAACCTCAGTTGCTTTTATTATCGCGCTTTTTACTGCAGAGTGCCCCACAAGGTCGCAGTTTGCGTAATTTACGAGTATGAAGCCAAATTCCCCACTCTCGATTTCTTCAAGGAGCGTTTCGGTAACTTCACTAGCAGACATCTCCGGCTTCTTGTCGTAAGATGGGACTTTCGGGGAAGGAACCACAATTCTTTCCTCCCCAGGATACGGCTTTTCAACCTGTGAATTGAAAAAGAAAGTCACATGCGGGTACTTTTCCGTCTCGGCAATCCGCAGTTGGCGAACCTTGCTTGAAGACAAAATGCTTCCAAGGTTATTTGGAATGTCCTCCTCTCCAAACGCAAAAGGGCAGTCAAAAGTGGAGTCATACTGCGTAAAGGTCACAAACTTAGTCTTAGGCCATGCCTGCCTGTCAAAACCCTTAAAATCCTTCGATATAAAGGCCTCGGTAAGCTGGCGAGGCCTGTCTGAGCGGAAATTGAAAAAAATTACGCAGTCGCCTTCTTTCACAAGCCCAATTGGCTTATCATTTTTCCCAACAATCACTGTCGGCTGGATATAATAGTCGGTCTTGTCCCCTCTCTGGTAGGCATTATCTATTGCCTCATTTGCGCTTTTTGCCTTGTGCCCCACTCCAAGAGCCATCAGGCCATACGCCTCTTTTGTCCGGTCCCAGTTCTTGTCCCTGTCCATTGCGTAGTACCTTCCGACAACTGAAGCGATTTTGCCAACCTTCAGCTCCCCCATCCTTTCCTCGATCATCCCGACATACCGGTGGGCCGAGTGCTCCGGCACGTCCCTTCCATCAGCAATAAAGTGCACAAAGACGTTTTTTGCGCCCCTCTTCTTAGCCATGTCAAGAAGCGCGAGCAGATGGTCCGTGTGCGCGTGTATCGCCTCATCCGAGCAAAGCCCGACCAGGTGAACCCTGGCTTTTCTTCTTTTTGCCAGGTCAAAAGCTTTAGTTAGCTCCTTATTCTTTATAAAGTCGCCGCTTTCTATAGACTTGTTAATCCGGCCATATTTCTGGAGCACAATCCTTCCAGCCCCCAGGTGAAGATGCCCCACCTCTGAGTTGCCCTGCGTGCCGGGAGGAAGTCCAACGGCCTCCCCGGAAGCGTCATTTTCAGCATAAGGGTAATTTTTGAAATAGCAGTCAAAATTGGGCTTTTCTGCCATGCTTATGAAATTTCCGGGTCCCGCAGGAGCACAGCCCCAGCCATCCATGATAATCAGGATGATTTTCCGCATAAATAACCTGAAAATATTACTTAACAATAGCCCCTCCAAAAGCCCTCTATATAGATAAAGTTCAATTATGGGTTGCGGAGTGATGGCGGTCATTAACCAAGGTGGAAACTCAAGTGCTGAAACCTTTGGATTCACAAGATATTTGCTTGAAGAACTGAAGACCCGAGGCCAGCAGGGGTGTGGAATTACAATGTATGACGATTCCGGCCTCCAAAGATATAGGGGTCTAGGGCTGCCAAAGGAAGTCTTCGCGCCAACCGTGATAGAAAACAGTGCCTTTCGGGGAAAGGTGGGCATCGGGCATACACGATACAAGACCAAGGGGAAAAACAGCCCCGCAAATGCCCACCCGGTCAGGGTAAGCAAAAACGGTCTGACCCTAGATCTCACCATGAACGGTGAAATATCCGAGCATCATCTCTGGAGAGATGAACTTGAAAGAAAAGGGGTGGATTTTTACGGCTCTGGCAATGACACCTCAACTATTGGAGGGATCCTTCTTCAGGAATGTTGTGAGAAGAAAGACCCACTTGAAGCCCTTGAATCCACGTACAACAAGATCTTCGGCTATGGAGGGTTTACGCTTATCGGCCTCTACAAAGACCCTAAAAGGGAGAATGACTGTATGTTTTATGCCCGAGATGGCATACGACCACTAAGCAGGTGTGAATTCAGCTCAGACCAGGAAGATTTTATTGCCTTTGCCTCCGAAACAGCTCCATTTGAGAATCTTGGTGGAAAAAACATAACGGAAGTCAATGCTGGCGAAATAGGCGTCTACAACATAGGAAGTGGAGAATTTGAAACCAAAAGAATGGACCGTTCAAATCCCCCCTGTTTCTTTGAATATGTCTATGAGATGAGACCTGATTCGCTAGCCATGGGCAAACCTCTTAATTATCTCAGGCAAGCTCTGGGGGGAATGTTAAAACTAGAACATCCTGCAGTGCCAAATGCTATTATTGTAGGGCTTCCAAATTCAGGCCTTAGCTATGGGGGTGGGTATGGGGCAACTGACAGGAACATTTTCATGAAAAATCCCACCCAAGAGTTCCTAAGATCCTTTATGTTTGACCAGCCCGAGCTTAGAAAAGAGAAGGCAAGAAATGGACTCTCAGTAATTGGCGAAGTCCGTGACAGACCCGTCATTATGGTTGACGATTCAATTGTAAGAAACACTGTTGGCCCAGTTGCTGCAGAAAAACTAAGGAAAAAGGGCGCCAGCGAAGTCCATATCAGAGTTGGCTCACCTCCGATAATTGGACCGTGCGGAAGCGGCATAGATACTCATATGGAGGACCTAATCGTGACTGCTTTGAAATTTGACCCCCGAAAGGTAGCGGAAAACCATGAGGCGTTCGAGAAAAAACTGGCAGAACATAGTGGTTTTGACAGCGTGGGCTACCTATCCAATGAAGGAGCCAAAAAGATATGCGGCAACTGCTGCTATGGCTGTGTCAAAGGAATATACCCCTACCATTTTGAGGGGCTAGAAAAAACGCCATTCAGTTCTGAAGCAGACATCGGCTAAGCTAGTTTTGTATTTCCTCGAAAAACCCCTTCATCTTCAGGCTGTCCTGCTCCAGAAGTGGCGTTTCGCAGATTATCGTGATGTCAATGTTTCTTTTTACAATTTCCCTGGCAAGCTCCTCAAAGTCCGGCCCTGCTGTCCCAAGCGGCAGGTGCCTCCTCTCGCCTGCATCCGTATACTCGATGTTCGAAAAGTGCGTGTGGAGGTGTTTTAAGTGCTTAACTTTGTCCAGGACTTCCTTGTAGTCAATGTGGCCGCCCTGCCTTGCATAAATGTGGGAAAAGTCGATAACCGGCTCAGCAACTTTAAGCTCAGAGCAAATCCTTATCAGTTCGTCAAGTGTGCCAAACTGCGACTTTTTGCCTGTTGTTTCAAGCCCCAATTTCACGTCCCAATTGTTTGAAAGAATCACCTCCTGTATTTCAAGGCAGTTTTTCAGCACCATTTTGTAAACCGTCTCAGGCGCCAATTTTCCGTAAAAGCCGGGATGAAAAACAACGTATTTTGCGCCCAGGTGATGCGCGATTTCGCAGGAGTCAAGAATCCTCTTCTTGCTTGGGGCAAATTTTTCGGGGTTTCCAAAGTTGACATAATACGGCCCATGGACTGAAAGCCCTATGCCAAGCTCTTTTGCAGCTTTGCCTATTTCTATTGCCTTGTCTTTCTTGAGATAAATGCTGTGGACAAATTCGAGTTCCATGAAGTTCAGGCCAATTGAATGCAGATCCTTGAGCCCCTGAATGGTGTCTCCCTTCGTTATTGTCGGAAGGCCCCCCGGCCCAAGGCAAATCATTTTAGCCCCACAGGAGACATATACTCACTTCCGCCCTTGTGAAGAAGCGGCGTAAAGTCCTTTCGCCTGACCCATTCTTCCAGTACAGCCCCGACAACCAGGACATGGTCTCCAAGCTCTTTCATGTCCATAACCTGGCACTCGTAGCTTACCGGGCAGTAAACCACGGGAGGAAAAACCTTCCTAGACCTTATCGGGTCAAGCCCGCACATCTGAAACTTGTCCTTGTCCCGCCCGGAATAGGCGCCGCATATTGCTGCAAGCTCTTTTTGACGGGTATCAAGAAAGTTGAGAGTAAACTCCTCTACCTGCTGAAGATTATAATAGCTGAATCTGTGGGGGGCGATGGAAAACGCGACATATTTGGGGTCAAAGCTGATTGGCATTATGAAGCTAACTGACATCAGGTTCGGCCGCCCATCTTTTCCGCAGGTGCCAAGAAGCGCAACCGCCCTTGGAAAAATCTGCTCGCTTATCCTCATAATTAAAGCAAGGCGGCATATAAAGACCGATTTTAGGGGTGCCTGCACACTGCCGCTCCTGCACCTGGTTTCTTCAAGGTAACTCTCCAAAACCAAGCGCCCTGCTTTCTGAAACGTCCAAACGCCAGACCAGATTTTGTGAAGTTTCCAGAATCGCTTCCGGGGGGTCGGTCTCCAAAAGCCCTATTGCTGTAAGCGCCCTCTCCGAAACCTTCCCGGAAGAAAAAAGCTTGAAAAATCTCATTCTCACTGCCTTTTCCTCGGTTGCATCCTTTACAATGGAAATAGTTCCAAGAAGCCGTACGAAGAAAAAGCTGGAAAAATCGCCAGAATTGCTCTCTATCTCAAGGCACACTTTTGGCCGGCTTTCCATAAGTGCCAGCTTTAGCCCATAGTTGGAAGCGATAACATAAATCCGGCCCTTTTCAAGGACGTAAAAGAAAGGTGCAATATATGGGAATTCGCTTCCTCCAAAAGCAATCCTGCAAAGAAAATTGGACTCTATTAGACGCATCTGCCCTTTTGCTCCAAGAAAAGGAATTCTAAAGGCCCCCATAATAATTGCCGCTTCCCACCATATAAATCAAAAGACCTAATGTTATGAGATTGCCGATTGGCGCAGGCACGTTTTACCCTGCAGACCATGGGGAGCTTATATCCGGGCTTGAGATGTTCTTTGGGGCTGAAACCACGCACTTCCCGGAAGCAAGGGGGCTCATTGTGCCTCATGCGGGCTACCTGTTTTCAGGGCCCGTTGCAGCAAAAACATACAAAGCCGTTTCAAGAAGCGACAAGAAAAACTTCGTAATTCTTGGAACCGACCATTATGGCAAAGGTATAATAGCAACTTCAACTGAAGACTGGTCAACGCCGCTTGGAAACGCAAAAGTAAACCTTGAGATGATAAAGCGCATCACTAAAGAGCAGGCCATAATGGAAGCGCCCGGGGAAATGAAAAGTGAACACTCCATAGAGGTCCAGATTCCCTTCCTCCAGTACCTGTTCAGTGACTTCACCTTTGTGCCGCTGCAGGTTCCAAGACTCCCGCTCGACGAGATTAAGGATCTTGCAAAAATAATAGCCGACAAAAATACAATCTACATCGCATCCTCTGACTTCACGCATTTCGGCTCAAATTACGGATTTGTGCCAAAGGAGAGCATCTACGGGCCGGACGAATATGTAAAAACTCTTGACTCCAAAATTATCGACCTAATTGTTCAGGGCGACACGAAAAAATTCGTTGACTTCATCGAGGACAATGACATGACTGTCTGCGGCTATGTCCCAATTGCCCTTCTCATGGAGGTCATGAAGATTCTCGGCGCCAAAACGGTGGAAAAAATCGCATATGACACATCATTTTCTGTTTCGCATGACGTTTCGGCAATTGTGGGTTACGGCGGGCTTTTGTTTAGGTAACCCTCTGAAAATAAGTGTCACTTTAAAGTAATATAATATTTAAAAACATTCATAAGTATGTCTGAAAAGGAAAGTTTCTGGGAATCCATAAAGGCAGTGCCTGATGATAAGCTCATATACTCTGCTGCAATTGCAGGCGTGCTTGACACTGCGGGCTTTATGAGCATTTACAAGGACGGGCTGCCTGGAACAGAGGAAATAAAGGGCCTGGGAAATCTCCCTGAAAATGCAAAAAGGGTCTACGAGTCCATCACCTTTGAGGATATGTCTCAGGCAGACCCAAACGATTATCTCTTAGGGTACTTTTACAGCAAGGAGGGCTATGACATTCCAATGCATCTTGCTTCGGTCTTTGCAATTGGCTACGGGCTTTCACGGTTTGCCGATTCCTACGGAAAGGCAAAAGGCAAAAACTATCAGAAATACGTGATGCCCGCAATACTTGGCCTAATGCTTGGCTGGGAGTTTGTTGAGGCCTCTTTTGGCATATTCGGCTGCGGATTTGAAAAAGATACCCTTGGCGACCTCCTGATCGGAGGCGTGGGGGGATACATAGGGAAGGAATATGGATCAAGAGAAAAAGAAACACTGCCAAACTAGTCGAATGCCTTGTGGCTACCCCAAAAGCGATTCAGGCAAATCTATGGCTAAGCCCCTAATCAGAGTTTAAACAATTCAAGCTTAAAAAACAGCAAAAATAATATAGAATCTACTTAGGAGGGGTTCCCTTTTTCCACAAGTGGTCGAAAACCGGCTCCATTAGGTTCTTTGCCATGTGTTCGCTCTGCGTCCAGAAGACTGTGTCCTGTGTTGACTCGACTTCCTTTTCGTCGGTAAGCCCCAAGATGACATGCGCTCCGTCGAAGATGTGCATCCTAGAGTAGTCTTTCTTGAGCCCCGAAATGTCCCTTATCTCCACATAAGGCAAAAGCTCTGCAACAATGCTCTTGTTCCTGTCGGTTATTGGCGCTGCAACAAAGACCGGCACCTTTGCGCCCTTAAGCTTGCTAAGCGTCTTTATGTGGTATGTCAGGTTCTCAAGCCCCCTTTCTGAAGTCAAAATCTTTGCATACTTGGTTGTTTTGCCAAGCATCGACTTGACGTGAAAGTTGACCTTGTCTTCGGACTTTATGACACCGCTGAAGTCAGAAGGGTTGACAACATGAAGGTCTTTCTGGAAAAGGGTTGTCAAATCCCTCATTATCTCGCTGTCTTTAAGTTCCCGCAGCCGCTTTCCTGATGCCTCAGCGTGCTTGAGAATGTTCATTCTCATCCTCTCCACTGCTTCCATTGGCTCCACTGCCACATACTTGAATGGGCTTCCGCTCTGTATGATTACCATCCCTTTCTCTTCAAGTGACTCGAGCACGTCATAAGCTCTTGCTCTGGGAACTCCGGACAAGTCTGAAAGCTCACTTGCAGTAGCTACTTTCTTGATAAGCAAAGCGGCATAGATATTTCTCTCATAAAGGTTCAAGCCAATGCCCCTCAGACCCTCCAAGACTTTCCTTGGTACGATTTGTGTTATGACCATATTATAGGTTATTTTCTTATATATAAATAGCTTATCAAAAAACATTTAAAGGAATAGTCAATTGACGGATAGCCGATAACTTACTTAGCAGGAAAGATATATATAAGAGTAGGTATTACATCTGAATCAGCGCCGAAAGCAGCCCTTTCTGCCAAATTATTAATTTTGTCATAATCTTATGGGCCTCAGGAAACTGGTTTTGAGCTGGCAAATGCTAATCTTGTTTGTGGCGCTTGCAGTATCTATCTGGGCGATTTCCCCGGATCCCAGCCCAAAAGGCCTGGAAGTCACGTCTGTCGGGTATGGCCCCTTTTACGGAAACCTCAAGTCGGGGACTATAATCTATGCCGCAGGAATGCTGGGGGAAGGGACTCTTACAGACCTTACCAGCCCCGCACAGCTTGCAGATTTCCAGGGAAAAACCGGCTACCTTACCCTCAGGACAGATTATGGAACACAAACCATCCTACTCGATGGAAACGACACATTCAACCTCACTACTGAAAAAATCCCGGGCTCTAACCTGAAATTCGGGCTCGACATACAGGGAGGCACAAGGGCGCTGCTCAGGCCCGAAAACCTTACAAACTCAACTCTTGATGACATTGTTTCAGTCCTGCAGACCAGAATCGACGTTTACGGGCTGAGGCAGACAGAATTCAGGAAAGTCGAAGTGGGGGACGAAAAGCTTCTGATGGTTTCCATTGCTGGCGGAAGCCCTCAGGAAATCGAACAGCTCCTTTCAAGAAGGGGCGACTTCAAGGCGACAATCCCCCTTACAATAAAGGACAAGGGGACATTCCTGCTTGGAAAATATACGGGGGGACAGAATGAAGAGTACACCCTCAAGATTAAGGATGAAACAAGCATTACTATAAACGGCAAGACCTACGAAACAGGGGACATTTTTGAGCTTAATGGCATTGTTTTCAGCGTCAAAAACGTAACAGCCAAGCTTTCGGTAATCGAGGGGCAGGTCTTCACCAGCAAGGATATAATTAATGTAGGCATACCTCCTGAGGCAAGCTACCTTCAAAGGTCCGGAACCGGCTACAGGTACCAGTTTGGCGTGGTTATTTCGGAAAGCGGCTCAAAAAGGTTTGCCGAGCTTACTCAGAACCTAAACACCATTCCCGGCTCGGACGAGGGCTCTCTTTCGGAAAAAATCCACCTCTACCTTGACGAAAAGGAGTTTGACGCCCTTGGGATCTCTGCCTCACTGAAAGGAAAGCAAGTCACAAACCCGGTTATCACTGGATACGGCGACACAGAAGAAAGCGCCAAAAAGAGCAGGGACACGCTTAAAGCGGTCCTGAAATCCGGCGACTTGCCGACAAAAGTGGAAATTGTGTCCATCGACCGGCTTAATTCAACGGTTGGGGAAAGCTACCTCAGAATGATTCTTCTTGCAGGGCTTAGCGCCATACTTGTGGTAAGCGCGGCCATATTTATCCGGTACCGGAAATTCAGGATTTCCCTGGGAGTGATAGCGACAATGCTCTGCGAAGTCGTGATAATCCTTGGCTTTGCAGCCCTTACCCAATGGAACCTGTCCTCCCTTGCCCTCTCGGGACTTATTGCAGCAATCGGCTTTGGAGTCGATAACCAGATATTCATTGTTGACGAAACCACAAAGAAGAAGGAAAAATACACCTTACGAGAGGGCCTTAAGAGGGCCTACACCATGATACTTGGCTCAGGCGCCACAACTATATTTGCAATGATCCCAATACTGTTCCTTGGCTTTGGCATATTCAAGGAAATCGGCGGCTTTGCGCTCACCACCATTGTAGGTGTCCTTGTAGGGATACTCATCACAAGGCCGGCTTTTAGCAAATACGTAGAGTACCTTCACGAGAAGGAATCCGCTTAAGGCAATCTTTCGCCCAATACTGGCTCTTAAATGTTCCCCAAGGATTACCACTCACAAACGGTTCTTTAGTGACTATATTGCCAGAAAAGAGCATGCCCCAAATTTTAGAGTTAAATAAATATAAAAAGAACCGCCCCAAAAACCTTATTTAAACTAAGATATTATTATGATATTTGATGAATTGGCCGAAAAAGGCAAGTCGCAAAAGCTGCACTTCACGCTTATTGACCCGGACAAACAGCCCGTGGAGGAGGCGGTAAAGCTTGCAAAATTCGCAAAAGAATGCGGAACCGATGCATTCATGATTGGCGGGTCTTCCCCAACAGTAGTAATTAGCTTGGATGAAACCGTAAAGGCAATAAAAGAGGCATGCAAGCTTCCAGTAATCCTTTTCCCACACTCACATGCGGGAATCTCAAAGCATGCAGATGCAATATTCTTTATGAGTCTTTTGAACTCAGCAGACGTAAACTATGTTATAGAAGAGCCCGTCAAGGGGGCTCCCCTGATAAAGGCCTATGGAATCGAGCCAATCCCGATGGGCTACCTTATGTTTGAGTCAGGAAAGACCTGCACATCCCAGTTTGTGGGAAGGGCAAAGCTTCTTCCAAACAGCAAGCCGGAGATCGCAACAAGCTACGCTCTTGCCGCCCAGTTCCTTGGAATGAAGCTTCTTTACCTTGAGGCGGGGAGTGGAGCGGAAAACCCTGTCTCAAACCAGGTCATAGAGCATGTAAAAAGGAATGTTAATATCCCCGTAATCGTGGGCGGCGGCATAAGGGACAAGTCAACTGCCTTGGAAAAGCTAAATGCTGGCGCAGACATTATCGTCACAGGGACAATAAACGAAGGAAACCGCGAAAAGTTAAGGGAGATTATAGGCACAATCAAGAAATACAGGTAATTACAGCCATTATCCTAAAGCATTCGGCAGTAGGGTCACTTTTCACTAAATCCAAATAGCAGGCCCGGTAGCCAAACTTAAAAAATAACTGACTATATCGCGTATCCAAAGACTGAGGTCATGAAAAATGGATAGAACAACATAGGTATTAAGACAAACAGCACGGCATAAAAGAACATTGCCAGAGCGAGGTTTCTTGCAAGCATTCCCTGCTCCATTACATGGTCAGACCCATAGGTGCGCCTCGTAAAGTAAATCGTAAGCAGAGTTACCATCTCAATCAGAAAAAAACCAAATATGAACTCCAGTTCGAAAGGCATCACCAGATTTACCCCCGCAAGGATCATCATATCATAAAATGTCTGGGCAAATGCCCCATAGAAGAGCGTGGGGAAAAACTCAGTATATGACCAGAAATAGCCAAACACCATCATAAGCAGGACGTGAAACGCGCCAATAAGCCCAAACAGAACCCCCAAAACCGGCGCATGAAGCTGAAAAGTCAGAAACCTCTTTTCCAAGAGGTTCCTGCTGCACAGATGAGTATAGGAAATAACTGCTATTGCAGCGCCAAGCACCAGAAACATATTGTAGAATATGCCTTCAAAAAGCTCCGTGCTGGGGTAAGCCATAGCCCCCGAATACCAGATAAGGCCTGCAAACCCAGGCAGCATCACGCAAAGGCCAAGAAGAACTGAAACAAGCCAGACGGGTACTTTGAGCCCAACTAACTGTAAAACTGAAGCTTTTGCACGGGGGGCTTTTCTATGCCCTTTGCCATGACTCTTTGCCTTATGGGGGTGAAGAATAAACTCTCCAAAGAAGGCAATAAAAAGCAAAGGCAGCACCAGATTCATCAAAATAGCAAGCTGCGATGCTGAAACCGGCGACTGGACTAGAAAGACAAGATATGGAAAGAATATTGCAATGCAAACCGAGAGGGCTACAAAAAGCCAAACAAACAAGTCCTGTTTGGGCATTATTAATAATAGGGAAAAATAAGCTATATATTGAAGCGGATATTAGTCCATTCGTTGTCCATGCCACAGCAAAATCATAGATGCAATCTCCAGAAAGCTTCCTGATGCAGGATGTATTTTTTGCCCTTCCATAGCATCAACCTTAAAAAAGATACTGCCCCTTTAAATAATGGTTCACCTGATTATAGCCGAAAAGCCGACTGCGGCAAAGAAGATTGCAGACGCGATTCTTGATAACTACACCGCCAAAAAAGCGACAGGGGGCGTGAGCTACTTCGAGTCGCCCGATGGCAATACAATAGTCGCTTCAGCCGCAGGCCATATCTTCGGGCTTGAGGAGGAAAAGAAAAGGCCCTACCCGAATTTCGACCTCTCCTGGGCGCCGGCTTTCAAGAAAAACAGCTTTACTGCGAAATTCCACAAGGTATTGATGCACCTCGGAAAGATGTCAACGGAAACCACAATCGCAACAGATTACGATGTCGAGGGCGAAGTTATCGGGTACAACATTTACCGCTTCCTTTGCGGGAAAAGCAGGGCAACAAGGATGTGCTTTTCAACACTCACAAAGCCAGAGCTTAAAAAAGCGTTTGATACAAGAAAGAATGGTGTAAACCTGGGGCTGGCTGAGGCAGGGCTTACAAGGCACTACCTGGATTTTTTCTACGGCGTCAATATTTCAAAGGCGCTTACAGGCTCGATTCGGACTGCGACAAACCGCTACCAGCTTCTTTCTTCCGGAAGGGTTCAGGGCCCGACTCTTGCTCTCATAGTAAAGCGCGAGCTTGAAATCGAGGCGTTCAAGCCGGTTCCATACTGGCAGATTAATTTTCAGACAAGCAGGAACGGAAAAGGCGAAAAGTTCCCGGAAACGCTCACCTTTGAGTACGAAACTGACAAAATCTGGGAAAAGCCGGAGGCAGAAAAGATATTTTCCAGTTGCCAGGGAAAAAATGCAGTCGTTGACAATATCCAGACAAAAAAGCACAAGCTTAACCCCCCGACACCTTTCAATTTAACAGACCTCCAGTCAGAAGCTTACCGTGTATTCGGCTATGCCCCGTCAAGGACGCAGAGCATCGCCCAGGGGCTCTACCTGCAGGGGGTAATTTCATACCCCCGAACTTCTTCCCAGAAGCTTCCTGAGTCTATTGAGTACAAGCCGATCCTGGAAAAGCTCGCCAAAAGGTACCCACTTGGAAAGCAGCTTCTCGGAAAAGACCTTAAGCCAAATGAAGGAAACAAGACCGACCCGGCCCACCCGTCAATTTACCCGACCGGAGAAGAGCCGGAGAAACTGGACAAGGATGCTGAAAAGCTTTACGAGCTTATAGTCCACAGATTCTTTGCCATATTCGGCCAGCCGGCGGAAAGGATGTCCATGAAGGTTACCGCCCTTATCGACGCTTATGCCTTCAACTGCACAGGTGCAAGGACTATCGCAAAGAACTGGCTTGAAATGTACCCTTACGCAAAGCTTGAAGAAGTAGAGCTTCCCAGCCAGGAGAAAGGAACCGTCCTGATTGTCGACGCCCTCAACATGCTTGACAAGGAAACCCAGCCCCCAAAACGGTACAACCAGGCAAGCTTAATCAAGGAGCTTGAAAAGCGAAACCTTGGCACAAAGTCCACAAGAGCCGCCATCATCCAGATTCTCTATGACAGAAACTACATCGAAGGGCAGAAGATAAAAGCAACCACTCTTGGCGTGCGGCTCATTACCACTCTTGAAAAATTCGTGCCCGAAATTGTGTCCGAAGAACTGACGGTAAAGCTTGAAAGCGAAATGGAGCAGATTCAGGAAGGAACAAACAAGCGCGAAAACGTCCTCGAAGAAGCAAAGGAAAACCTTACGAGCACCTTCAAAAAGTTCCGGGCTCACGAAAAAGAAATCGGGCAGGAGCTTTCCGGCTCGGCGCTGGAGACGCAGGAAATCCAAAATAAGCTCGGCCCCTGCCTGAAGTGCGACGACGGAGAGCTGAAATTCATCAGGATGTACAACGGCTCGAGGTTTGTCGGCTGCACCAATTACCCAAACTGCAAGAATGCTTATCCACTCCCTTACAACTGCGCGATTGAAAAGACCGGCAAAACCTGCGAAAAGTGCAATACTCCTATTTTGAAGATAATCAGAAAAGGCCACCGCCCGTTCACCATGTGCCTTGACCCTAACTGCGAAACCAAGAAAGACTGGGGCGCAAAAAAGAAGGAAAAGCCGGAAGATGCCTCTCCTGAAGGCGCCGTAATCCCAAAGGCAGGAGAAACGGCCAATAAAACAAAGCCAAAGGCAGTGAGAAAGAAAAAAGCGCCCCGGGAAAAGGCGGGCAAAACCACCAAGAAGAGGGCTCCAAGGAAGACAAAAGAGGAATAAATATTACTAAAGGATAGATAGATTTATGAGAACTTCGCAGCAGGAAGCTTTGGTAGGAATATTAGAAGAAATTGGAAAGGGAGATTTAACCGAGATTCTTGAAAACAGAAAATTTGAAAGCGTAGAAATTGGCTTGCAATTGCCTATTTCTAAAGAGGATGAGGTATTTTTAGGAAAAGTCAAACAGCACTATGATTTGCCTGGCACCTTCAATTGTACCACTAAGTATACTCCAAGAATGGATCCTGAAATCGAGAAAGTAATGAATGAAGGAAACCATTGGATAAATGAAAAACAAATGCTTCCTTTCGCATACCTCTATTGTGACTTACCCTTCAGCGCCGAAAGCGGCTTAAGGCATATTGTCGGTATAGGCGATAAGAATCGCACCGACCTGACGGAACTCACCCACCTTTATAACAGACACATAAAGCCTGATGAGACAAATAAGCCCCTAAGCGCAGAAATATATTACTATAGCCACATTTGGGACAGGGAAGAGTGGAAAGACAAGCATCCAGAGGCAGTTAAAATGGTGCCTCGGCTTGTAGGCGGCCTTTTGGATGACGGTTATGAGCCAAGAAAAATTGACATCCGGCTTAGGCCCAGAGGAAGCATGCATCTTAATGAAGGGGGAGAAATGATTCTGGAAGATTATGGAGAAAGCCGCAAGCCAAAACCGCATGTGGCTTTTTTGGGAGATATAGTTCTTCCGGGAATGCTCAAAAAAAGCCGGGGGGGTGGTGTAAAAAGCAATATTCCCAAACTCGTTGCCCAGTATAACATGCCCACCACAGCGTATAAGATTACATAAGAACCACAATCGTAGTGCTTTCTGCAAAGGAATACTTTTGGAGAGGTTAGATTATGGGACAAATTCGGGTTTATGACATGGCTCCAAAAGATATGAGAGATGCCCTAGGCAGTAGTTCAATAGGAGTTGCCCTCGCAATGACTCTAATAGACGATTCCAAAAAACTTATACTTACTCCTGCACACCTGTTGGCTGCCGATGCCTTTTGTCGAAGCGGGCTAAAATCAGATGGTCTGGAAGAAAGCGGACCTCAGTACATTGCAAGACGAAGCCCCTGGGGGGTGTCTCCGAATGTCGTAGCGGCAGCATACGAATATTCCAAATGCAAGCTCTAAGCTATTATGGATGACAAAAGCAAACAAGGAAAAGAATACGAAATGGCAATAAGAGAGTGGTGGGGAAACACTTCCCCCAGCAAAAAGGCAGTTTACGGCATTGGAGGGCTTGCCGCGCTTGGGGGCCTCATAGTCATTGGCTCCATTGCCGGGGCCTTGATGGGCGCCGTAAGCGGAGAAGTGCTCGACCATACGCCATACCTTGGGGAGGCAGTCATAAATGGGTTCGAGTATCTTGGAAACTTTGTAAGCCCGGACTATGCAAGCCAGTCGGCAGAAGCGCTTCAGGGAAACCTTGACAAGGCCGGCGCAGCAGCGGGATTTTTAGGAGGATTTTTGAAAAGTTATGGCATGGCTCCGCAGATAAGCTTGCCGCAGGGTAGTGAAAAAGCAAGCTCTGGCAGCTAAAAACCGCAAAGGAATTACCGCCCCTACCAGGGCTCCTTTTTTAACTTGATAATATAGCCAAAAACATTTGAGGCCTTGTGGATAAAGGGGGTAACAATTACCAGAAACACGACCCAGTCAAGAGGCATTCTGTAGAAAAGTGAGAGAGAGCAAAGCGAAAAAATCAGGAAGTCCAGCTGGTCAAGAATCGGAGCAGGCGCGCCTCGGGGCATATCAAGGCGGCGCTTGAAAAAAGAGCCAACCAAGTCCCCCAGAAGCGCAAAAAATGAAAGCATAAATATCGTGAGGAAAGTGTGCTCAAATGAAATTCCTGCGTACCCGGCAAAGCCGGCATTCTGAAGCAAAATCAGGACAAGGCCGGCAATTATCCCGAATATTGTCCCCCCAATAAGCCCTTCATAAGTCTTTCCATCGCCAAACCAGCGCCGGCCGTCACTGAAATTTCGTTTCCCGTCGATTGGAGTCTTTCCCCGGATGAAGACCGGCATGAAATTAGCGCAATATGCGGGAATCACCAGCCACAGGCTATTAAGTATTATGTCCCACATAACTTATGCAGGAAAAGGTAATAGTTATATCATGCCCAAATTGCGGAAAAAAGACTGAGATACCGCTAAGGGTGTTCTATGACGGCTATGAAGGCCCTGTCTGCTGCTCTTCCTGCGGAGAAGAATTGGATGTCGATTCTGAGGAGGAATAAGCATAGTCTTTTTATATTACACTCCACTTACATTCCGGCTTAAATACGTTATTCCAAATGAGTAGATAGGGTACACACAGGAGGGAGAGGGTCTATAGATGAAAGAAAACGCAATCCCCGAGAAATTGCTCTTGGGAGGAGTAAGGCAGACCAGCATGCCCGGCACCTGAGGCAAGAAGAAGCCAAAGGAAGTCGCCCAACCACGTTTAGGCCGCCAGTTATGTCAGATAAGGGTTCGGACTCAAGCAACATAGTCGAGAGACTAGAAGAAGACCGACTTCAAAGAGAGTATGATTTGCTAGGTGATAGACGAGAAGGCCTGGACAAAATTAGAGGTTATCTGAATACAGCCCTTGAAAAATACCGCAACGGAGAACCTTTTCCAAGAGATTGGCTGGGGCTAGCCGAGACTAAATTCGAAATGTTGGGCATTGAAATTCCAGAATCCTCAACGCATACAGGAGACCTATTTATAGACCATTATGCTCCACTAAAAGCTGTTCTTGATTGCACCCGGGCTGGCGAAAATGTTCTAGAAGGTTTCAGGAGACCCACCGTGAAATATCTGCTCAGGGCTAAAAGAATTGCTGAAGAAAACGAGGCATATATCGGAAAAGGTATCTTAGAACCTCCAAAAGCACCGGAAATTAGCCCAGAACTTGATTCCACCATGGAAATACGGGGGTATTGCTCAGATCCAAGAAGGTCCGAAAGGCCTCCAGAAAAAAGTTTCTCCTCCTCAGAAGACCGCTCCAAGCACTCCCGTCGTGGATTGAACGACGACTGTTACCTCACCACTGCATGTGTGGGTGTAATGGGTTTAGATGATAACGGCCGGGATCTTTCGGCTCTGAGAACTTTTAGAGATGATGTGCTCGCAAACACGCCTGAAGGAAGAATGCTACTGGCACACTACGAAGAAGTCGCGCCACGAATAGTAGAAGCAGTAAATAAAAGGCCAAATGCAAAAAGAATCTGGGAGGGGGAAGTCTACCCTCAGATAGCAGCCACCACCTCGCTATTGCTTTCAGGTCTTCCTAGTGAAGCAATTGCAACATACCAGAACATGACCTTGGGTTTGGAGAAAAAATACCTCCGCCCGAACTAGACCTGACAAAATCTTAAATTATATGGGCCCGCCCAGATTCTCAAGAATATTCGCGCAAGCGGTAACTGCTTTCTTTTGCGCTTGGGGCTTTTCTTTTGCAAAGAAAAGCTTCATTTGAACTGGGGATCTCTTCCATGTGAAGGAAGCGTCTTAGCCGGGCTGGACTACGAGCCCATATATTAATCGAAATGACAAGCAATAAAAGGCGTATATATCTGCGAAGCAGGAATCTGCTTCTTTGGGGTGACCCTAAGACCTTTCTTGCAAGAAAGGGATAGGGGACTACGAGCCCATAAATAAGCAACACAGATAATATTTTGAAGCGCTTCAGGAGAATCATAATTGAAAAGCACTACGCAACAATTACAAAACTGGAAATTAACTAAATCAAGCCCAAGAATGTTATGGCAATCGAAATACGCGGAATCGTAAAAGACGCCAGAACAGCAGAAAGGGAAGAAAGGCCTAGCAGCACAAAAGTGCAGGACTTTCTTTCCGAGCTTGTAAACATTCTAAAGGAAAAGCTGAACACCCAGAACAGCAAAATTGAAAGAATAAGGACAGACGTCAGTATGCTCAAGCAGAACGACCTTGAGCTGATGAAAAAGAATATGCGGGTGCTTGAGCAGAGAATGGAGGCGCTTGAGAAAAAAATCGAGTCCCAGAAGCCAGAAGTCGACTCAAAACTGCTGGATGCCCTGAAAAAGGCCTAAAACCCGCAGGCAAAAAACCATTTTATCTTTTTTGAGATGTTATTTTATGTTCAAATTATCTATAGACAAGGAAAAATGCATTGGCTGCGGCTCTTGCGTTGCGGTTTGCAATAACTGGGAAATTGGTGACGATGGAAAGGCTGCCCCAGTAAACGGCTCTGTAAAGGAAATCGGGTGCAACAAAAAAGCCAAGGAGATTTGTCCTGTCGATGCGATTGAGATAAAGGAAACAAAAGATTAACCCAAAACATCTTCGCCTGCTTTTTTATATTTGGTTTTACTGGGTGCGTGCCTGCGCATGAGGATTCTATGGTTACACTCAGAAAGTAGATTTTGTAAAAGTTGCAACAAGCAAAGACCCCACCTACTTTACAAGCGTGAACTTCCCAGTTCCCTTCAGTGACTCCATCTTCTTAACTGCAGAGTTCGCTCTTTTTTCAAGCATTGCCTGCCCTTTTTTCGGGTCTTTTGTCTTCAGCTTAAGCAGGAACTTCGTATTGCCAAGGTACGTTGCCTCAATGTCGCCAAGCTCCTCAAGGGCTTTTTTTATGCAGTCAACGCCCCTGCCGGAATTAGAATGGAGCTCTATCTCCCCCTTGAACTCATAGGTCTTTTCTCCAGTACTGAATCTCTCAATTACGGAGGAAAAGTCCTCTCCAAGCCCAAGGTCAGTCTCTCCCTCCCTCATCAGCCGCATGGAAGAGTAAACACCTCCAAACTTCTCCTTAAGCCGGCCTATCGCCTCGTCGACCCTTGTGTCAGGAATTCCAAACTCCTTTGAAACCATCCTGAACATCCGGGCGGATTTTCTCTCCTTCCGGAAGTGCTCAAGCTTCTTTTCCGAGTCATATTTTGAAACGTCTTTCATTGACAGCTCCACCTGCCCATCAATATGCGCAATCTTTGCAACTATGAGGTCTCCTTTCCTCATGAACTTCCTTATATCCCTGATCCAGAGCCCCGGAACGTTTGCGACATTCAAAAATGCAGGCATGTCGTACTCAGACAGGCGGGCTGCAATCGAGTTCGAGTGAACCTCAGTGATCTCTGCAACGACAAGGTCCCCCCTCTTCGGCCTCAAACTCATAGTAGCTTTTCAACCTCTTCTTCAAAATTAACCAGCCGTATGTCATTCAGTATGAGTTCGCTGTCGCCAAAAAATTCATTCTTCCTGACCTTTCCGACAAACAGCATCTCTTTTCCGACAAGCTTATCCTTCTTTATCTTCTGGGCGACATCCCGGAAAGAAACAAACCTTTTCGCAGAAGTGCCGTCGTCAAGGTATCCTTTTACAATCAGGTTTCTTTTCGGCTCGACTTTTCCATCCTTTTCGCACCTGTAATCCCCATCGCTGTCCTCCACGCGCCCTTCGCATTTTGGGCAGGTAAGGTACTCGTTTTCTGTTGTCGAAACTATTATCGCCCTTGTTTCTGCAAAATCATTTTCCCTGAGCTCATCAAGCTGCCGCCTTTTTGCAGAAATCTGTCCCCCGGAATAACCTTCGCCAAAGGGCTTGCTGTTTTCAGCAACCTTTATGTCCCGGTCAACCTTCTGGATGATGCTCGACTGTCCTGTATGTATCTCAGGAATTCCAAAAGAATTCGGCTTTGTAATGCACCGGTTGACCCTTATGACATCTCCGGGCTTTAATGCTTCTGCTTCCTTCACCTTCTCGTTCCAGAAAACCACCCTTATAGTTCCGGTTTCGTCGCCGATAACGACATTTTGCACCTTTCCTTTACGGTCTGCCTTCGAAAATTCTCTCACCTCTGAAAGCGAAACAATCTTTCCTACTACATCCACAGACTTAAGCCCGGGAACAACATTTTTTATCTTCAAGCTTAGGTCCCTCTTTTCAAGCAGGTCGAGCCCCTCCTCTTTTGCAATTATATAGGCAGCGCCTTCTTCGGAAACAAGCCCGGAAAGCTCAATAATCTTGTCCTCAATCCTCTGCTCAAGCTCGTCCTTTGGAATGCTTGCTTCCTTTGAAATTTTCTCCTTGAGTTCCTCCAGCTCCATAATAAAGGTTAAAATTTTAAGGTAGGGTTGGTGTGTGGCTTCACCAAACAGCTTATAGAGAATATATTGCATATTGTATGATGGAGTTTACGATTATTCTCGGGCTAATGGCTGGCCTACTCACAACGCTTGCAAGCATCCCGCAGATAATAAAGAGTTGGAAGACCAGGAAGACGCGCGATATTTCCACTCCCTGGATAGTCCTAACCGCTTCGGGTGTGTTTTTGTGGCTTTTTTATGGATTTTTGGCCAGGGACATTCCGCTTATGGCAGCAAACTCTGTATCTATTGTTCTCCTGCTCTCCCTGCTTGTGATGAAGCTTAGGTTTGGGTAATTTCTGCCACGTTACAGAGTCCCTTAGACCAAGCCCGACAGATAATCCTTTAGCTCTTTCCTGGAAAGCTTAACTCTGCACCTAAGATTCTTTATCTTACCGGAACTAACAAGACCAAAATCAGGATAAATATAATGAATTTCAAGGTCATCGCCTTGCTTCCAGAACCCCCAGGCAGGATAAAAATACCTGCCCCTTATCAGAGGCCCAACCGGGTGTCGAAGGCCATAATGGGCGGCAACGTCTCTTATGAAAGCCCCATAGTCTTCTTTGGTCACAAAGCTTTCAGAAGGTCCAAGATAGACTAGAGTGAGACCTTTAATTCCAGTATCTACCTCTATCCCCCGACCAACTAAACTATCAAACCGTTGTGACTATACCATAATTACTTCAATATATACGAAATCCAGTAAGACAATAAGACCTAAATGCTTTGGGTAAAAACAATTATGCACAATTACAAAAAGGGCTTTAGGGCAGAGCATGAGCTTATGAAGCTTCTGGGCTCTCTTGGATACGCGGTTCTCAGGGCGCCAAAATCAGGAAAAGACACCATTGACCTTCTTGCCTGCAAGAACACGCCATACGGCCCAAAAATATTTGTCTTCGAGTCGAAGTTCTGGGCAAACACTGTCCGAATCGACGAGCGCCAGATGAATGCGCTTCTGTCTTTTGCGGAAAAAGCTGGGGCCAAGCCAATTGTCGCGGTAAAAGCGGCAAACGACGGCTGGAAGTTTCTTCAGGCAGAGGACGTAAAGGAAAACAAAGGCATTGCCTCAAACGACCTTATAGCCGAAAAAGGGTTTGACATTGGGTTTTTTGAGAAGTTCTAAAACTTATCCTGTCTCATTTCCAAAAATCTCCTGCATGCTCCTGCCGAGCTTGTCCATGTCAGAGTAGATTTTCTCAAATCTATCATCAATGCGGGAAATTGTCTCATTTTTGGACTGGTTTAGGTCCTCTCTTATGAGAGCGGTCTGGTTTTGCACAAGTTCATCGAAGCTCTTGTTAAATGTCGCGTTTATCTCCTGCATAATGTCGAGGCGGCTGTCATTTATCCGGTTTACGAGGTCCTGGTACCTTTGCGCCTGAAGCTGGGACATCTCCACGATGAAGTTAAGGGCGGGCGAGACATGAAAGGAAGAAGAAATCTTCATTGTTTGCTGGCTTCCCCTCCGCTCGAAATGGCAGGTTATCGTCTCCTCGTAGATTCCGTTTACTGTTGGCGTCATGAATTGGCCATAATAGTTTCCTGGCTCGCTTGACGGCTGCATTGGGTAGTCTGTCAGGAAATAGGACTTGTCCGGGTAGAGAATGGTTGCAAAGCAATTCGCGTTTTCTATGGGATTTCCGCTGTTATCTGCAAGCCGGATTATCACCTGGCCGTATTCACCGCTGATGTACTCGGTTCCGGAAACCATTCTCAGATTAGCTTCGCCGCCCCGAAAATACGCAAACGCAAAAAACGCGAGGATTGCAAAAACCACCAGAAGAAGTGGCAAAACAAGCCTCCTTTTGCTGGGCTCATCTGATTCGTAATGTTTGGGCTGAAAGGAAATTTTGCTCATTTTTAGGGCTCAGGAGATTATGGTCATCTTGTCAAGAAGCCGCGGCTCCAATATCTCCGTAGAGTGCTTCTTGTCATAAATCTGTCCATTTAGTATGCCGTCGCCGATTCCAATGAAGAATATGTCTGGAAAATCTGCATAAACGCTGAGTTTTGGGTCTGCCAGGACAAAGTTTCCAGTAAAGGAGGTTGCGAAAACCAGCAGAAGGAGGAGAAAAACGCAGACAATCAGAATCTTCAAAATAGTTGGCTTATAGTTAACTCTCAACAATAGCTCCATAATTATAATCTCCCGTATAAAAACAAAAACCAAAACTCAAAAAAAGAAAGAAACTAGGAGATAATGTGGATGTTTACCTGGTTTAGCTGGTCATCCCTCATCTGGCTTAAGGTCTGGTTTATTTCAGAAGTCTGGGCCTTTATCAGCCCAAGATCCAAAAGGATTGAATCGAGCTTTGCCGCAAAGTCTCCGCTCAAAAGCTGCCAGGTGCTTGCAGTGGTTGCATTTATATCTTCAAGATAAGCAGTTTGCTCTGACTTTAGGGACTGTACGGTTTCCTTTAGCGAAAACACGTCCCTGCAAAGCTGCGAATCATTTGTTATCTCGTCTCCGCACATTGCCTGAAGAGAAGCCAGGTCTGCATCCACGGAATCAAATCTTTGGTTGATTTCAGTCATGTTTCCACCGCCCATCGCATTACTTACAAGCCACTCTGTATCCTGCCTTATGCCCTCCAGAGTCTGGTTCATATAGGGCAGATAGCCGCCCATATAGGAAAGCATCGTGCTCTGTGTTGCATTGACTAAGTCGCTTATGCTGCCATTGACGCCTGTAAGCTGCGCCTGAATAGCATCCCTGGAGCCAGCCACCTGCGCAGAAATGCCTATGCTAACATCCGTAAGCTTTGAGTCTATGCTTGCGTTGACCTTGGAAAGCTCACCCGACAAGTCCGTGTCAAGCTGCCCAATTGCAGAGGTTATAGTGGTCTCTGTATCCTGCACTTCCAGGATAATCTGGGTCTTTGCGTTTTCGACAGTGCCCGTGACATTTACCTGAACGTCCAAAAGCCCCGAGTCAATGCTTGCGCCATTTGCGCTTAGCTGGCTCTGCAAATCAGAATTTACCTGCTCAATAAGCGCAGTCAGGTTTCCCTCTACAACGCTGAGGTTAGAGACAATCTGCTGGCCATTTTCGGCAATTTTTCCCTTAAGTGAAATCTCCATGTCAATGAGCCGCGTGTCCACCTCTGCATTTGATGAGGCAATGTCCTGTGCCAGTGTCTCGTTTATGTCCCGGATAAGCCCGGAAAGGGTGGTTTCTGTGGAGTTTATCTGCCCTGAAAGGCCTGCCGTCGTGTTCTCTATAGTTCCTGTAAGGGTCAGGTTTATCTCGCCAAGGTTAAGGTCCAAAGCAATATTTTGTTCGCTGAGGTTCCTGATAAGGTTAAGCGCAGGGTTTACATGGAAAGACTGTGATGCCTTGGTCGTCTTGCTCCCACCATAAGTGCAGGTAACCTCCTGCTCGTAAGTGCCTTCCGCAAGCGGGGCAGGGTCAGTTCTGTACCAGTTTCCAGGGATTGAAGAGGGCTGCAAGGGCTGATTTGAAACATATGCTGTCTTGTTTGGGTAAAATATGTTTGCAATGCAGATGTCAACGTCATAAGGGTCCCCCTTGTAGTCCGTAAGCCGGACAATGGTTGAAGCATTGTCTCCGCTCCAGTACTCGGTGTGAGATACAAACATTATGTAGGGCTCTGATGTAACGTCTTTTCCGTCAGAATATGCCTTCGCTGAAACCGCTAAAAGTCCTAGTGCAACTACTGCTATCAACAATAGCCACTTCTTATTCATAACTGTACTTGCTGTAATTGTATATATTTGCACAATCCTGTGCATTTAAGCACTACATATGTAATACCTTAGATATACAATAATTATACAAAAGCATTACTATTCAATGCGTAACTTGAAAGAATACCTCTGCGAAGTATTTATACTTTAATAGTAACTATATTTAGGTGATAAAAATGATAACTGCAAATCCCAAGGAAAACCGGGCAAGCGACTGGAAAGACCACCTCTGTGTAGAAGACGAGCAGAAGCTTAATGAGCTTCTTGAGGCAGCCAGAAGGCACAGGTGCGCTTACCACAGCTCGGACAATGTCCAGGTTGCCCAAGTCTGGTGCGCACTCATAGAGATGATGAAAATGGTAAACAAGCTCGAGGCAAGAGTTTCGTACATCGAAAGGGTCCTCAACCACTTGTTCGAAGGCCACCAGGGCGAAAAAGAAAAGCTCCTTTCGGGGCTTCTCAAGTTCTAATTTTTTGCTAGTTTTTGATTCTTGAAAAGAAATGAGAAAAGTATCTCCTCGGGAAGGCAGCTATCGCCTGCCTTTTGCCTTGCTGGGCTTAACACCTATCTTCCTTCCGATTTTCCTGAGTTTTACTGCAGTTCCAAACGCCAGAAGCTCTGCTGCGCCCGCAGTTACCGCTGAAGTCATAAACCTTATGCCTACAACCCCATCAGCCCCCAGCTTTTTTGCCTCCCTGACCATCCTATTGAGGGATTCCTGCCGGGATTCCGAAAGCATTTCCGTGTATTCCTGTATCTCACCGCCAACGAGATTCTTAAGCCCCGCCATGATGTCTTTTCCAAGATGTTTTGAGCGCACAGTGTTTCCATTGACGACTCCTAAAGATCCGGTTATCTCAAAGCCAGGCACGAATTCCAGAGTTGTCAAAACAATTTCTGCCATAATTATTTTCCGCTATCTATTTTACTTTCCCGATTGCGGTAGATTATAAGCGCAGAGCCCATAAGCCCGAGTATTATCGAGTATATCAGCAGCGGAAAAATGTCCGGATTTGCCAGTACCACCAAAACCAGAACAAATGCAATTGCCAGAAAGCCCCATCCCCACTTTTCCTGGCTGTTCATAATATACTTCCTCAGGAATTATTCCCTATCTACTAATCGATCAGCTGCCTCGCCTTAAAAAAAGCTCCCCTCAGGTTAGGATTCTCTCCAGCCATAAAAGAGCAGGCAGGTGCAGCACTGTAAAGCTTATTATGCCCGGACAAGTAGCTCTTCAATGAAGGCAAAAACAAATCTGCATCATTCATTACTGGACCTGCAATCCTTGCCTCTGGCTCCAGGCCATAGTCTTTCCTGATTACCTCTTCTGCCTTTAAAATGCCATATCCGAGAAATTCTCCCATCAGCCGGTAAGCTTTAAGGCAGTTCGGCTCGCCTTCCTGTGCAATCCTTGCTATTGGAATTGCCGAGTCAAACGGCAGCATTAAGTCCTCAACCCCGATTCCTTCAAGCCCCTTCTCCCCAAGAAATCCTTCGTAGTAATCCCGGTTCCCTTCTGAGTAAAAGTCGCCGCCACAGGCAACTTCAAGAAGGTTTCTTAATGCCCTCGGAGAGCCAAGTGCTCCAATCCGGAAGTTTCCCGGATAGTCCGGAGAAATAAGCTTGCCTAGTGCCCTGTCGACTGAATCTTTCGAAATCCCGTGTCTTTCAAAAAAAGGGTAAGCTTCCTTCCGGGAAATCAGCACCCTTAAGCCCAAGTCATTGGGAAGGGGGTTTTTTGCCTCATCAAAAACGGTTCCCTGGCCAAACCTGACACTGTACGGAAGAGTCCCGTCTTTTCGGACAAAAGCGCTTCCTATTCCATGCCCCAGGACTACATAGAAAAAATCTCCACCCTTAAAATAATATTCTCCCAAAGCACCGCAGTCCGCATCATTGTCTATGCTTGCAGGCACACCGAAGCGCCCGCCCAGATACTCCGCAAGGTTAAACCCGATAAGAGAGGGAAATACTGTAGAGCGGTATAAGGCATTATCCTGTGACAGCAGGCCCGCAATACCGATTCCAATTGCGGAAACTTCATCTCCGGAAAGAAAAGAGTCCACCCTCAAAGAGATATCCTTTTTAACGGTTTCCAGATCTGCAGAAGTGTAGTTATGCCTCCCACCGGAAGTCCTTGTAAGATTTTCCCCCTCAAACAAACCCAGTTTCAAGCCGGTTCCTCCCAAGTCCATTGCCAGAATCTTAGCCATAGTTCATGCCAATATACATATTAGGCAGCTTTCATAATCAAGAGTGCCTTCTGTGCAAAAAGGCCAGCAGAGGGATTTCATCGGGTAACGGCATATAAATAGCCAAGGGATTATTATAGTACATTATGGTTGCTAACATTATAGGTACGGGAGTCGATAAGTATGTGCTCAATCTAATCGATCAATATAAAGAGGCTGCGGTATCGAAATCGACCCAGAAAACCCAACAAAAGAAGCAAGATTAGAACTGGCTCTGGCATTGGATAAAAGAGGAGATGAATCAGGAAACCTGGGATTTGGGTAGGATGCTCTGCAAATAGTCCTTGGGAGACGCATTGGTTCCGATGAGCAACCTTATAATGGCTTATTCGCCGCATACCCGCTAGGGAAAAAATTGGGTCCTGGGGAAAGGACGAGTCCAGAAAGTTTTTATGGAGGATTTCTCTAATAGAATGCTTCCAAAAGACACAATTAGTAATTTGAAATGGCCCGCCGTCAGACCTTCTTTGAAAAAGAACGCCCGACACCTCCAAGAAAACAATTCTAATACAAGACTATTTTGAATATATGGGCCCGCCCAGATTTTCATTTTTATTGTGCGAAGCACGAATCTGCTTCTTTTTGGTCCTGGAGCTTTTTTCTTGCAAGAAAAAGCTTCATTTGAACTGGGGATCTTCGCCGTGTAAAGGCGACGTCTTAGCCGAGCTGGACTACGAGCCCATATATTGGGTAGAAAGCAAGTAATAAATTGGCTTAAATCGACTCCTCAACCTGCATCCCATAGACCTCCCCCACCTTCAGCTTGAACTGGTTGAAGATTGTCTTGGCCCTGTAAAACTGGTAGATCCTTTGATTCTTGTAGTAAAGGTAGTAATACATCCACCAAAAATACCTTTGCAGAAACCCAGTTTTTACTTCAGTTACAAACTTTGGGGACATTGAAATCGAGCACTCTCCAAGCCGTGTCCTCGAGTTCTGGCAGCCCTGAAAGGTTATGGAAAGCTTCAACTTCGACCAGGAATCCATATTTTTTGCAAATTCCCACTTAACCCAAAACGTCTTGGTTTCTCCTGTCGCGTCCCATTTAATCTTCGGCTCGAAGATATCCTTTCCTGCCAATTCAAACACATCCAGGAAAAGCTTTTTTCCAGAGCCGTAAAACCGAAACGGCTCCGGGCCCTTGTACTTTAAAACCTCTTTTTCCTTCGGATAGACCAGGTTATCTGTAAAAGCGTACTTGTCACTCATTGTTCAGGTGCTCAAAATAACGAAGAAGTTTTTCCTCAAAGCAGGATACCTGCAGCCGGCCCCAGTCCAGATGCTCGATAAGCTTTTTGTTATAGAAGTAAGTGTGCCAAAACATCCGGATAATCTCATAAAAAAAGCTCTTTTGCCATAAGGTCTCCTGAGGGTACTCTGTGATTATTACCGGCTCGCCCATCTTTATCGTCGCGCTTCCAAACCCGTCCTTGTACTTGACGCTAAGCGAAACATCCACCCTGAAATATGTATAGGTATCTAAATCCTTGAACAAAAACCAGTCGCTCTTGTAACTCCCCTCGCCCACGTTTATCTCCTTTTGCTGCCAGGTGCTGGGGTTAAATACAAGCTTGACAAGCTTTGGGAGAAAGTGAATCAGTTTGTCAGGATTCTTCCCCTGGTAAGAATAAGCAAGATTCTTAAGGCCTGGCTTTGCCCCCCTCTTATAAAGCTCATTCCAAAGCACTAATTTGCTCCCGGAAGGAACATATCCCATAATCTATGTATGTGGATTAGATATATCCTTAATCCGAAGATGGCTTTATTATGGAGAAACAGAATATTCCCAAGTTAAGGCGAGACCTTGCGCTCGCCATGTCTGAGGGCAAAATTAATGAAACTCTGCGAAATCTGAAAAACATGCCGCTGCCACAGCTTGAAGCGCTTTCCGAGGCAGAAATGAAGGAAGGGGTTGACAAGACAGGGCTTGATGAAGAGCAACTCGAGAGAATGGAAAAAGGCCTTGAAAAGCTCAACTTCTACGTTTGTGGAATCCTGATGCACAGGATTTTGGATGGGGAGTAAATTTAATGGACCGGAAGCGGGATTTTCATTCAGCCTTTTTCTTTAAAGAAAAAGCCCGACTTTGAACCCACCCCAAGAGATGTCTGCAAAGCCGCAGAGATGATATGGAATTGTGTTTTCTTTCGGCTGAAGGCATTTTTTTTGAAAAAGAAATGCCTTCCACAGTCTCTTATGCTACCAGGCTACACCATTCCGGTCATAATATTGCTTCAAAGGAAAATTAAAAACCTATAGGCCCATCTCTTCAGACACCTTGCAAAGAGCGGCAAGGCCAATGCCCAAAAACTCCTCCTGACTTAAGTTAAGCCGCTGGCAGGTCATAATCTTCTCCCTTGACACGGCTTTGGCAAAGTCCTTCTTTTTGAACTTTTTCATGACACTTTCGACCGTAACCTCTGAAAGCTTCTTTGAAGGCATTATGAGAGCCGTTGAGATTATTAGCCCGGAAAGCGCGTCTGAAGCAATAAGGGCTATGTCCATATTTGACTTTGCGCCGATCCCCGTATGAACCCCATTATGCGCCTTTATCGCGTAGATTATTTCTTCAGCAACTTTTCCCTCCAAAAGCTCTGCCGTTTCAAGCCCATGCTTTTCGATGCGGGTGGAGGTCTTTTCATAATCAAGGTCGTGAAGAATTCCTGTCAGCCACCAGGTGTCCTTATCTCCACCCAGTTTCTCGGCCAAACCCTCCATAATGGCGGCAACGGCAACACTATGGCTTCTTATGTTCCTGTTCGAGACATTTTCCGCAAGAAGTTTTTTTGCTTCTGTTCGTTCCATAATCCAATCACCCCGCATCTAATTTATTCCAAAATACTTCCGAAGCAAAAAAAGAAGCTCCGGGTGAAACTTCTCGCCCCGGTCAACCATCTCCTGAAGCTCTTCTGTTGAGAAGAAGTCCACTTTTTCGACCGAGCCGTCATCGAAGGTAAATGGGCCGTCACTGCTCGCCTTGAAAGTCGCCAGAAACATGCTGATTCCCCTCAAGTCCGAATAGAGGTCCTTTTGGAAAAACTCAAGATTGCTCTTTGTTCCTAATTCCTCCAGATATTCCCGCTCCGCCGCCTCTTCGTAAGTCTCACCTGACTGCACATGCCCGCCAACGGTTGTCGACCAGTGGTGGGGGCAAAAAGAGCAGTGTTTCGCCCTCAATTGAAGCGCCATTTTGCCCTCCTTGTTGAAAATAAGCACATGAACAATGCGGTGGGTGAGAAACTCCTTGTAGATTTTGGGGCGGGTTGCAGTCCCGATAACCTGGTCGGTCTTATCGACCACATCCATCAATTCAACCGGCTCAGACGCCAGGGCGTTCATAATATTTTAATTAACCATATTTATGCGTCGATAGTCTAATGGCAGGACATTGGCCTTCCATTGAAGCTTTTTCTTGCAAGAAAAAGCTCCAGGACCAAAAAGAAGCAGATTCCAACGGTCAAGAAGATAGCCAACAATCCGGGTTCGAATCCCGGTCGACGCATTTAATCAATTGCTAATTTAGCACCGTCTGTGAGGTTTAATTCCGCAGGTTTCTACCTGCTTGACCGGGTCACAAGGTAGAGGGCAGTGCGGCCCTTGGGAGTAAACCACTCCAGAATCAATTTGACTATGCCGAAAGTTCAATTCATCAAGATTTGTGCCATTTTTTTCAAGTTGCCCCAAAAAACCCTTTAAGTCAAATTTTCGGCCAGCCGCAGGATTGTAGTCTGATGTGCCAGAGGATAGTTCCTGACGGGTAACTTCTGGCGGATTGGAACTTGAATTCAAAGAAGTTCTCTGATAAATCTGCCTTTTGGGGGACAAGAAAGGAGGAGAATTATATCGCTCAAGAGCCACATCCACCAGATAGGTCTTGGTCCTAGGGTCTAGTTTTTCAAAAGCCTGTTTCCATCCAAGTTGGCCGTATCTCATAATTAGAAAAAAGCAAAATTATATAAAGTAACTCAAAATATTACTACTCCACTGTGATGTGAAATAGAGCCAACTTGCTCAAAAAGGAAACCAATAGTTTATAGCAAAGCTAAGTTATGGTCCTGGAAGCACTCATAAGCCCCTGCACGCTCAGAAGGCACCCTAGCGAAGCAATAATACAGGGCGCAGCAGGAACTGCAGTTGCCATATTTGTGTGCCAGATTCTCGCCCAAAGCGGCCTTTTCCTTACAATGCTTATCACTCTTGCCCTTCTGCCTTCAGTCATAATCCAGATAAGACACGACGAAAAGCAAAGCGAAAACCAGGAATTCTGGAAATACTGCTACGAAGGGGGCTTTTTAAGCAGGCATGGCGCCCTTATTCTTGACTATATATTCCTAATCCTGGGCATATCTGTCACGATAGCATGCTCATACCTAATAATCCCGGATCAAACTGCCTCGATGATATATTCTGACCAGGTCAGGGTCATTGGTGAGATTACAGGAAACGTTACAAGGCCGGACCTGTTTTCGATGATACTTGTAAATAACCTGGGTGTTATGGCAATCTGCTTTGTTTTCTCCCTATTCTATGCCTCAGGCGCGATATTTCTTATTGCCTGGAATGCCACAGTCCTGGGTGTAGTGGTGGGGCAGGGCGCAAAAGCCCTGGCGGGTTTTCACGCGATACCACTGGTTCTGCTGTCTTATGCGCCTCACGGCAGTTTTGAGTTTCTCGGCTATATCCTGGCAGCAATAGCGGGAGGCATCCTGTCTGTTGCGGTTACAAGGCACAAGGAAAGCAGGGAGCATTTCAGGTTTATCCTAAAGGATGCAGTCCTTTTGACAGTTCTGGCCGTAGCAATGCTGATTATTGGCGCATATATCGAGGCATACCCAATATTGATGTAAAGGGGCTAAAAGAAGTAGATTAATATTTTTTCAAACATTGGTTATGGGAAAATGGATAATCTCCAGAAGGAGGGGTAAGGGAAGCGCAAGATACCGAGCACAGGGAAAGCTCGCAGTACGGCTCCCCCACAAGACAGGGAAAGCTACTGTCGAGGATATATACCATGTTTCTGCAAGAAACACCCCTATTATGAGGGTTGCCTTTGAAGATGGCACCACTTCTGAGCTTATCGCTCCAGAGAACATTTCTACTGGAGATATTATCGAGTTTTCAGGCGAAGCAAAGCCGCAAACTGGGAATATATTGCCATTAAACAAGATACCTGAAGGAACTGCAGTATTCTGCATAGAAAAGAGCAACGGAGACGGAGGGAAGCTTTGCAAGTCTTCCGGCTCGTTTGCGGTCGTAAAATCCCATGAAAAGGGCTATGCTCACCTGCAGATGCCTTCCAGAGTGCTTAAGAAGTTCGATGGAGCATGCAGGGCAGTTGTAGGAAAGCCGGCAGGAGCAGGCAGAAAGGCAAAGCCATTTCTTAAGGCAAGCTTAATGTGGAGAAGCAAAAAAGCCAGAGGAAAGCTTTGGCCAGTTACCTCTGGGAGCAAGATGAACCCTTGTGACCACCCATTCGGCGGAAAGACCGGGCCTGGACAGTCGACAAGCGTATCCAGAAATGCCCCTCCCGGCCAGAAAGTAGGTTCTATCGCACCGAAACGGACTGGAAAAAGGAAAAGGAAGTAATAGCACCTTTCAGGAAAAGCGATTGATTTTTATCCCGGGATTGTATTTTGGAATAAGATTCTAACTAGATTTGATCCAGTATCTGCCCAGAAATCCATAAAAGGGAAAGGGGTTTATAAAAGACTCAAATTCCATATAAACTATCCAATTTGCTGGGCGGGATTTACAATCTCCTGCCCCTTCTTCCACCCTTCCTCTTCATTCTTCCGTGGATTATGGGGGTAACATCCTCGACAACGCCGATTGAAAGGCGGCTCTTGGTAAATGCCTTTATTGCCTGCTCAGCGCCTTTCCCTACGTCAAGCTCCTTATGGCCCCCCGGAGCCCTGACAAGAATATCAATTTCGGTGAATCCCTGGGCTTCTGTTGCCTCAATTGCCTTTCCGGCAGCAAGCATCGCCTGGAAAGGTGCACCCTTAAGCCGGTCCTGCTTCGTTACCATTCCGCCAGACACCCTTGAAACGGTCTCAGCCCCGGTAACGTCAGTTACATGAATAATCGTGTTGTTGCCGCTTGAATAAATGTGAACAATTGCCTTCTTTCCCGGTTTCTTTGGCTCTTCCGCCGCTTTTGCCTCTTTTGGTGCCTCTACTGGCTTTTCCGCCTTTTCAGGCACTTCCTGCTTCTCTTCAGCAGCTTCTTCTGCCTTGGAAACCTCTTCCTTTTTCTTCTTGGGGGCTGATTTTGCCTTCTTGGGCTTTGTTTCGGCTTTTTCTTTTTTCTCCCCAGCATCAGGAGAAACTGCCTCAACAGTTCCCTCTTTTATTTCCTCAACAACTTGTGTCACTTCAGCTTCCTTTGCAGATTTCTTTGCCATAATATGGGAAAATAAATAATAAGAAATCTCACCCCACAGGCAGATATTATTTATATATCTGTCGATAATTATGGACGCGATGTGCAAGGACCTTATAGGCAAAGTCATTGTTTCTGAGGAAACCGGCAGGAAATTCGGCCTTATTGGCGACATTAACTTCATCATTGAAAGCGGCGAACTTTTGAACATAAAAATCGAAGCTCCAACCAAGATTGTAGAGCAGATGAACTTCGAAACTGATGACCGGGGCAACTTCATCATCCCATTTTCAACGGTAAAAAGTGTAGGCGATTTCGTGATTGTCTCAGAAAAAGAGATTCTTTAAGGGCTTTTTTCGGTTTTTTGGTGGATTTTTTATGTCTGAGAAGGAAATATCTTTTCAAAAATATACTTTCCGGAACAGAAATTAATATATATACCTGTCGTTAATTATAATTTGGTGGTGAAAATGACAAATGGAACGGCAGCGGCCAGTTCGGTCGCAGGGGATGCAAGATTACTTGCCTTTGTGCAGGGTCTAGCCGATAAAAGAAAAGAAAAAGCAGCAAAGATAGACTCTGGCACTTTAAAAACGATACAGGAACTTAGTTGGAGTTCTGATGATTTCGTAAATCGCCTGTTTTCTGTTCAGAAAGGAGAAGTCGAGATGGACCCACAAACCGGAAAGGTCACAATAAAGCCAAGAACGGAGTCGGTGCTTTCCCTTTATGACAATGGGACAAGCTTGTTTGAAGTTGGCCAGTACGTATTTGGCGTCCCTATTGCCTGGTTTGGGACAAAGCTTGCGCAGGAAGCTTACATCCAGGACGTTGCGGGAGGCCTTGCGTTCAAGACAGAGCTTGAGCAGCTTTCAAGAACTGTTGAGGACTACCTCGACACGGTGCTGTTTGCCCTTCAGTGGGCAACTCCGGAAGCGCCCAAAAAAGGAGGAAAGTCAGACGAAGAAATTGCAAAAAGCGCTAAAGAGCTTCTGGCTTACAAAGGGCAGATAGACACCCAGCTTAAAGACCTTTACGGACGGCTTGAAGGCGTGGAGAAAGGGGTTTACGCAAGCAAAAGCGACCTTGAAGAGATAAAAACATACATGGAAAGCATAAACAAAGACATGAAAACTTACTCTGAGCAGATAAAAGGGCTCAGGGATAACGTGCTGTGGCACTATTTTGGAAAAGTCATGGAAGGGGCAGAAACGGATAAGGAAGAAAAAGCCGCCCGTAAATACTAAGGTTTCCAAGAAACAGTCCAAGTGTTATCTTGCGCCCATGCCAAGCGTTCGGGCGATCTTTTTCTGAAAAGCAATATTCTGCGCCAGATTAGGGTCCATCTTAAGGTTCTCTGCAATCTCAAAGATCACCTTCTCGATATTTGCCTGGGTGGACTGGATATTTTGCTCCTCCTGGGCAAATATCTGACCCGAAGCAATTGAGCCCGTTTTATTAAGATCCCTTATCTGGCTATTAAGAATATCCAATTCTGCCCTTGCCTGGTGAAGCAAAACCTGAAAGACCTGATATTCCCTAGGACCCATAATCCCCTCCATGCCTTCAATCGTTTTCGTCAAATCATCAATTTGTTCCTTCTTAACCCTCGCCGAATTCCGTATTAGCTTTATGTCATGCTGCTTTTCGGCTAATTTGGAGGTGACGGTTCCAAGAGTCCTCATCTGGCTTGGGGAAATTACGCGCGTTACGAAGAATAGGCCAGTGCCAAGAAGGATGAACAGAAACGCAAAGTTATACATCAGCGGCGCAAATGCCCCAAAAAGGCCAGAGTAGACAAAAACAATGTAAAGCATTATGGAAATTAAGGCGTGCATCTTCAGCCCGATTCCCCTCATAAGGTTCCCTGCCGTAAGGTAAACAATGATAATTGTGATTATCGAGGGCACAAGCAGGTACTCAATCATAAGCTTGTCCATAGCCATGGTGTTGCACACCTTTCCAAAGTGAAACAGGGTGCAAATCATTGCCTGCAAAGTAGCCATAATATTGCTTTGATTATACTATAAATTAAAAACTGAGCGGGGTGAAGTTTGAAGAGAAGTGTAAATCCCGCGGGTGAGAGTTGAATTTGTGGAAAACCTTTTCCAGTTATCTTGGCTAAAAAGGTCTTCACCCCAAAAGCAAGCTTAACGGAAGCTTTCGCTTTCTGCCAAACTTACGGTAGTCTTTCTGCGAAGCAGTAAACTGCCCTGCATTTGCCGCTAGGCAAATGAGGCCTCATTTCGCTTTGGCGAAATGCAGGTTCTTTTTGGGCTTGAAGCCTTTTCTTCGCAAGAAAAGGGTTCACTCACAACCTTCCGGTGCCTGCGGTCAAGCGTTAGCGAACGCACAAGGCAAGAAAGCCCTGCACTACAGCCGGACGCTCTATAATGGAATTCAAGCGCTAAAGGGATATAATCGCTGCAAAGCAGCGGAAAAATCCTTTTCTTTTTGCGCATGGGGCTTTTTCTTTTTCTAAAAGAAAAAGCTTCAGCCATTGAGCCACCGCGGGATAAAATTACTTGGTTTTAAGCTTTTAATCCTTCAAGTATTTTCCAAGAGCCGAACGGATATGCTCGGCAGTTCGCCCCATCTCCTCCCTTGGCACGTCCACCCGGTAGGGCGTTTTTTCAAAGTTTGTGAACAGGTCCCTGATTCCTCCTGTGCTGGGAAGAATATGGTAATGCAGGTGTTCCTCTGTCCTTTTCTGGACCGGGTTTTGAATCACCATTGCGTGCGCCCCATATAGCTCCGGCAGGACCTTCTGAAACAAGCCAATACAGCCAAACATTGCTTTGGATTCCTTCTCAGTCAGGTCAGAAACGTCGCCCACATGCCTTACGGGAAGAACCATCAGGTGGCCTTCCTTTATGGGCCACTTTGCGAAAATACAAAAGCAATAGTCGTCTCTGTAAACCACCATATCACCTTCTTCAAGTTCCCTGCAAAGCTTGCATCCTTCTGGCATAAATTATGAATACCTGGCTTTAAAGTTCTTTTTTAAGGTACGCTGCTATGGCAAGCCCTGCCAGAAATGAAAAAACTGCTATGAGCGCATAAGCATAGGGGCTGTCCTGAAAAGGAAGCGGAATGTTCATCCCATAAAAGCCAAATATTGCGGTAAATATACTAAAGAAGATAGTCACAATCGTAAGAGTGGTAATTGTGCGGCTGGTTTTGTTGGACAAAATTATGGTCTGGTAATTCCTTATGTTCGATATAGTCTTTAGGGAAGACCTGCAGATATCAAGGCCCTGCTCGGAGTCTATCAGGAGGTCTTCAATCATCTCCTTGTCGTCTTCAAAAAAACGTGTCTTCTTGAGCATCCTCTCATATATCGGCTTCATATAAGTGTAGCTGGATATATACGAGTTCAGCTTTTCTTCGTGGTGAAGGAGAAGGCGAAGGTCTTTTTCGGGCATCTCTTCACTCTCGCTCTTCTTGGCATTTACTATCCTTACCGACTCCATCGTTTCCTTCTCGAATTCTTTGCTTATGAGGGAAAGAAACTTGATAAGTGTTTTAAGCCGCTGGGTGGTAAACAGATCTATTTTGCCATCCAGGATTTTCCTCGTAAATAATGGCTCTGCCCGTGACAAAGTCAGGATATATCGGTCTGAAACCACAATAAGGCAGGTATCCAGAAAGCCCGCATCCCTTGAGAGAATCTTCACAATAATATAGGTCAGGCCATCCTCAAACTCAATTCTAGGCACTTCATTTCGGTCAAGCCCCGAAAGAAGGTTCTGCTCGTCCAAGCCAAACCGGTCTGACAAAAGCTTAAGCTCCTCCTGCGTAGGGTTCACGACACTTATCCAGGACCCGACAGAAAAATTCTCCAGCACTTCAAGCGCCTTATCTTTGACCGAACGCTTGTAGTAGCTTATCATAATTATCCTTAAATATGCCTTATCTTAACACTTACAAAACCAAAAATCTCGTGTTGCCAAAAACTAACTTTAGCTTTACTTATGATTATTATGGACTACAATGAAATGCTTAGCCAGGTATATGGCGTGGTAAAAAAAGGGACTATCGAGGAAAGAATACAGATTGTTCAGCCAATGATTTCCGTCCAGGGCAGCAAGACAATAATCTCAAACTTTGACAAGTTCTGCGACTCCATTCGGCGGGATGGCCACCAGGTCGCAAAATTCCTCTACAAGGAGCTTGCTTCTTCTGGTTCCCTTGACAGGGGACGGCTCACGCTTCAGACAAAATCGCCTCTGGTAAAGGACAAAATCGAGAAATACCTGAAAAACTTCGTCTACTGCTCGGAATGCAAGAGGCCTGACACGATAATCCAGAGAGAAGACCGCTTCTTTGTTATAAAATGCGAGGCCTGCGGGGCAAAGAGGACGATAAGCATCTAGACCTGAGATTAGTGCCTATCCAATACTGTCGATAGGGCACTACACATTTTCTTAACGATTCTGCTCCTTAGTTTATGAAAGTAACCTTTCTTGGAACAGGCGGCGGAAGGCACGTGGTAATAAGCCAGCTTCGGGCAACCGGCGGCTTTATTGTGGAGAGCGGAAAGCTGAAAATGCATGTGGACCCCGGGCCTGGCGCCCTTGTAAGGGCAAGGCAGTACAGAAAAGACCTGAAAAAACTGAATTGTGTTTTCGTCTCGCACGCCCACCCCGACCATTATACTGACCTTGAGATGGTTCTCGAGGCCATTACTCTTGGAACCAGAAAGAAAAGAGGCCTGCTAGTTACAAACGAAAATGTGCTTAAGGGTTCAGGGGAATACCGCCCCATTGTTTCCAGCTACCACCTCAACTCCCTGGAAGCGTATTATGCCCTTAAGCCAGGAGAATCTGCGAAAGTGCCTGGCGCAAAACTTTCCGCGACCCCCTGCAGGCACAAGGAGGAAAAATGCATCGGCTTTGTGCTTGAGGATGAGTTTGGGGTACGGCTTGGCTATACTGCCGACGGCGCATACTACCCCGGCCAGGAAGAATATTTCAAAAAATGCGACGGGCTCATAATAAACTCACTTCGCTCCAGGTTTGCGAAAAACTACGGCCATATGACCACGGACGGTGCAAAAAACCTGATTGAAAAAGCAAGGCCAAAAATCGCCATACTCCAGCACCTGGGAATGAAGATGCTTTTTGGAGTTGCCGAACGGGAAGCCGAATGGGCCGAAAAAGAAACCGGGATAAGGACAATAGCTGCAACTGACGGGATGATTATCGACATCGGCAGCCCGGACGACCTGCAAAAAAAGCTTGACCTGTAGACTCAAAGCACATCCTTTCAATTAGATTTTCTTGATGAACCCAGACCTTGGCTTGTAAAGCACGCCCTCGTTAATCATCTTCTGGACCATATCACTCCAGTTCTGGATTCCCTCTTCTTCCGCCTGCGCCTCAAGATCCTCCATCGGGATTCCGTCCTGAGCTCCGGAATCCTTTTCCATGCGCTCTATCAGGTCCATAAGGATCTTCATTTTCGACCTCTGGCCTCCCGAAACCGAAGACTCTACCCTATCAATGTCCAGCTTTCCCATCTCTGGATCGAACCCAAGCTGCCGAAGCGAAACCTGCATAAGCTTGATTGCCCTGTCCGCATCTTCCTTGGTGGTATAGTCGCGGAGGTGAACCTTTGCCGATGCCTGGGCAATGCGCATAAGCCCCTCAAACTGCCTGAAGGTTATGGGAACAATCTGGTCATCTTCAGTGTATTTGCCTCTCATTTCGACAAAAAATCTCTTGAATTCGGCAAGGGCATCGTCCCCAAGCTTGACATTTCGCACATTCCTTCTTGCGTAAACGACATATTTTCTCAAAAGCACATGGTCTATGTCTGTAATGATTTCTTCGGGGTGGCTTCTAAGCTTCAGGACATGGCTTACTAGCTTTTCGTCCATTTCGGGATTTGGGACATCCCTTAGAACAAACTTAAGGTCAAAACGAGACATGATAGTTGTGGGAACAGTAATCTGCTCTGAAATTGGAGTGTAGATGTTAAACCTTCCAAGCTTGGGGTTTGCGCCTGCCAGAACAGTGGTCTGCGCAGGAAGAGTTGCAACAATGCTTGCCTTTGCAATTGAAACCGTTCCCTGCTCAAGCGCCTCGTGCATAGAGACTATGTCTTCCATGGCCATCTTCTCGAACTCGTCTATTGCAAGAAGCCCGTGGTTGCAAAGTACAAGCGCTCCTGCCTCCAGCACCCAGCCGCCAGTAAACTCATCCTTTCGGACCGTTGAAATAAGCCCTGCACCGGACACACCCTTACCAGAAACATACTTGGACCGGGGAAGTATTCTGGAGGTAAGCTTTAGAAGCTGAGACTTTGCAGTTGCAGGGTCTCCAACAAGAAGTATGTGTATATCCCCCCTGATTCTGGTCCCATCGGGGTGTTCCATCGGGACTCCCCCGAAGAGCTGCATAAGCACAGCTTCCTTAATCTCATCATTTCCATAAATGGAAGGCGCCATAGACCTTACCAGCTTCATTACTACGTCAGGGTCTTTTGAAAGAGCCAAAATCTTCCCCTCATCATCCTTTGAGATGGTTATATCCTCTATATCCTCCTCTGCGGGCTCCACATAGTTTGCCTCAAGGTAAATGTCAGTCTGCGTTGAATCCTGGTGGCCCAGCTTTCTTGGAAGCTCCTTAAGAATTCCGGTAATTATAATCCTGTTTCCGGGGTCGCTTTTTCTCTGAAGATCAGGCGTCGTAAGCTCTTTACGCAAAAATACCTTGAGTTCTCCCGGCTTTTCTCCGGTTGTAATCTCAAACGGTTCGCCTACTGTAAGCCACCTCGAATCATACATCTTCTTTTCGACCAGCTTTGAGCCCTCTCGCCTGCCGCAATTGGGGCATACGAAGGGCTTTACTATGGCTGAGCCCCTCTGCTCCTGCTCGAAAACGTTTCCGCACTCCTGGCATTCATGAAGAGTCATGTATATGCGCGGCTTGACGTCAGAAGCAATCTTCACCACCCCATCAACAGTGATGAACTTCTCGAGATTGCTCACCCTGAGGTTCCTTATCCTTATGTCAACATTTTTTGGAAGATTCCTGAACTGAATGGCCGGCACTTTCGGCAGGTCAAAGTCCTCGACAACCTCCTCAAAGAGAGCAATATATTCCTCAGGCGACTCAAGAAGCTTTTCTCCAATCTCTGGCGCAAACTTGTCAAGGTTAGCGAAGTTTATCACAAGCGGCTTTCCATGCGTTGACGCCAATACAAGAGGGTCATAACACTCTGCCCGTATGAAATCGTATATCTGCTCCTTGAGTTCCATAAGTTAATAGCAAGTTTATCCTTTACGGGAGTTGAAAAGAGCATTCACGGAAGGGAGCCTACCGTATAGTTACGGAAAAAGTTTTACAAAAGATTAGTATCCAATCATAAACAATCCAGAATCCCTATGAAATTATATATATGATAATTGATAGTATTATTTATGATTGGGATGGTCAAGAAAAAAGTATCATCAGTAAAAAAGACCGCGGCAAAAAAAGTC